>DATIJE010000050.1:0-3558 GCA_035478995.1 Rhabdochlamydiaceae bacterium
ACTTGCAGAGAGAACTGTTCAATCCCCGATTCCTGTTCATGCCGTTGATAAAGATCTGAAATTAGGCGAGCATCAAATGATCAAAGCCTTCTATTCGGGCAAAAAGGCAGTTTATGAATTAAAAACTCGAACAGGTCGTACTATAAAAGCAAGCGCAAATCATCCTTTTTTAAAGCTTGAAGGATGGGTTCGTCTGGACCAATTAAAACTCAAAGATAAAATTGGCCTTCCACGCATTTTACTTCAGCAATCTTATCATTATGCAAACGCAGTTGAAGAAAAGATTCACTCCAATGCTAGGCCACACAACGGAATGCAAACTCTTCTTCAGGAGTTGCCGTTAAAAGAAATTTTAACGTTGGCGGAGTCAGATGTTTATTGGGATGAAATTACCTCGATTGAAAAACTTGGTATCGAAGACGTCTACGATGCTACGGTTGAAGAAGTACATAATTTTGTCGCAAATGGCCTGATTGTTCATAATAGCATCGAGCAAGATGCCGATATCGTCATGTTTTTATTGAGAAGAGAATATTATGATGCTTATGACAAGCCGGGCCTTGCGGAATTGATCGTGGCCAAAAACAGGCATGGCGGAGTCGGAACAATTAATATGTCCTTTAGAAAGGAATTGGCTCAATTCGCCAATTATTCTCCGATGCTTTCATCTGCTTCAAAAGATGATAATGCGGATGCCTTTGCGGCTTTCTCGCCTAATTAAAAAATTATTTTCACAGTTTTTAATTCCAGTATTCACCTTTACTTTTTATCGAGGTAGATTTAAAATCGACGAATATTTTAATAGTGAAAGATAGCAAGAGTTGGAGATCTGATATGTCATCCGTAAAGAAAAAACGCCGAGCGAAGATCGCAAAACACAAAAGAAAAAAACGCAGCCGCCGCGACCGTCACAAGAAAACTTAATCCGTGTAGCTGCTTACTTTCACAATTCATAGGCACTTTGTGCCTATGTCTGTTTATGTTTCAAATTTAATTTACAGTTTATTATGTGGGTTTATCCAGAAGAATACGATGTCATCGTCGTTGGAGCTGGCCATGCCGGATGCGAAGCTGCTCATGCAGCCGCTCGGATAGGGGTCAAAACGCTCCTTTTGACGATGACCTTAGATACGATCGGGAAAATGAGCTGCAATCCTGCCGTCGGTGGGACTGCAAAAGGGCATATTGTTCGGGAAGTCGACGCCTTGGGAGGGATCATCGGCAAGGTTGCCGATTCTACAGCAATCCAATACCGCATGCTCAATGCTTCCAAGGGACCCGCAGTCAGGTCGCCCCGCGCTCAAACAGATCGATTCGCCTATCAGTCAGAAATGAAACGGCGGCTTGAATCAGTACCTAATCTATTCATTAAACAGGGAACGACAGAAACTCTTTTAATAGAAGAAGGACAGATCAGAGGTGTCAGCACGCTCGAAGGAATTGCCTATCACGGCAAAACTGTCATCATCTCATCCGGAACCTTCATGCGCGGACTGGTGCATATTGGACAAACTCATTATGCAGGAGGCAGAGCCGGCGATAAGCCTTCTGTAGGATTGTCCCCCTGTTTAGAGGCGCTCGGTTTTTCTCTTGGACGTTTGAAAACAGGGACTCCGCCCCGCATCAACCGCAGAAGCGTGGACTTTTCCCAGATGGAGGAACAGCCGGGAGAACCGGGAATTCGGTTTTCCTACGATGAACCTGAAGGACCTGGACTACCTCAAGTCCCTTGCCATATCACTTATACGAACGAGCAGACAAAAAAAATTGTCACAGATAATTTGCATCGATCTCCGATGTATTCGGGTATCATCAAGGGAATCGGTCCCCGTTATTGCCCATCGATCGAAGATAAAATTGTCCGCTTTGCCGATAAGGAAAGGCATCAGATCTTCCTCGAGCCGGAAGGACTTGCAACTGAAGAGATGTACGTCAATGGGATCTCTTCCTCCCTCCCTTTCGATGTCCAGCTGCAAATGATCCATACCATTGCAGGATTGCAACAAGCGGAGATCATGCGTCCGGCCTATGCGATCGAATACGATTATGTAAAAAGCGGACAACTCTATTCTACTCTGGAAACCAGATCGGTGACCGGTCTCTTTTTAGCAGGTCAAATCAATGGAACGACAGGATACGAAGAAGCAGCAGGCCAGGGTATCATCGCCGGGATCAATGCGGCCCATAAAGTGTTGGGAAAAGAGCCGTTCGTTTTAAAACGGTCCGAAGCTTATATCGGGGTCATGATCGATGAACTCATCTCTAAAGATCTCGATGAACCTTATCGAATGTTCACAAGCCGTGCAGAGCACCGGTTGTTATTGCGTCAAGATAATGCAGATCAAAGATTGAGAGGATACGGGTACAATTTAGGACTGATCGATGGATCCCGCTATCAAAAGTTCCAACTCAAACAAACAACCATCAACGAACACATCCAGAATTTTAAAAAGTGTTTTAAACAGATAAACGGCAAAAACTCCTCTCTTGCACAGCTCTTATGCCGTCCAGATTATGATTACACTGCTCTGCTATCTGCTTTCCCGGACCATGTGAAAGATCACGGTGAAGAGATCAACCTTCAAATCGAATTGAATATCAAATATGAAGGATATATCGAGAGACAGAGAAAAGAAGTTGCCAAACTGGACAACATTGAAAATATCCGCATCCCGATCGATTTTGATTTCTTAAAAATTAAGGGGCTGAGCAACGAAGCGAAAGAAAAATTGCATCGGTTCCGTCCCCAAAATCTTGGACAGGCGTCCAGAATTTCAGGCGTGTCTCCGGCAGATATTTCCGTACTCATGGTGGCGCTGAAACGATGACTTTACATCTTTTACATCTTCAAGAATATCCGATCTTTGACCAGTTGCAGCTCGAAGAAGCACTGGTCCGCAGCGATGAGCGGAATTGGTGCATCATCAATGAAGGTTCTCCTCGATCCATCGTCATGGGGATTTCCGGCAAACCTGAGGAACTGATCGATCAAAAAAAGTTAAATGAAGATCCTGTCCCGGTGATCAAACGTTTCAGCGGCGGCGGTACTGTGATTGTCGACAGCAATACCTTATTTATCAGCTTTATTTTTCAAAAAGAACTCCATCGCTTTCCAGCATATCCTGAACCTATTTTGAAATGGTCTGCGGAACTCTATCAGTCCAGTTTCATGCTGGATTCCTTTCATTTGCGGGAAAATGATTATGTGATCGGCGAAAAAAAATGCGGAGGTAATGCGCAATACATCAGAAAAGACCGCTGGTTGCACCACACTTCTTTTCTTTGGGATTTCCACCAGGAAAACATGCACTATCTTCTCCATCCAAAAAAAACGCCCAAATATCGATCAGGCCGCTCGCATGAAGAATTTCTATGCCGCCTGTCCGATCATTTTTCAGACAAAGAAGAATTATTGAACCGTTTAAAAGAAGCACTACGCAGCCGTTACACTCTTATAGAAACGGATCTTGCCAATGTTGTTCCCGTTCTCCAACAATTGCATCGCAAAACAACAATAAAGTGTGGACAGTTTAGTCCATCAACAAGTGATCAAGTGCC
>DATIJE010000051.1:0-12911 GCA_035478995.1 Rhabdochlamydiaceae bacterium
ACGATAGATCTCGGTCAAAGAGGCTTGAGCTTGGGGAAAAATGATGATTTCAGCCACGTTGACGTGTAGTGGACGCGTAGCGCAATAGATAACAGCATCTGCAATATCATCAGCAGTTAATGGAGTAAAGCCTTCGTAAAATTTATTCGCTCTCTCTTTGTCATTCCATCTGATTTCACTAAATTCTGTGTGGACCGCACCAGGATCTATTTCGCTGACACGAATCGCTGTTCCTATTACATCTAGTCGCAAAGATTGACTGATCGCTCGTACGGCATGCTTTGTTGCAGAATAGACGTTCCCAGCAATATAGCTTCCATGCCCAGCCACAGAGCCAATGTTGATAATATGCCCTCGATTTCTTTTAACCATGGATGGAAGAAACGCTCTTATAACATACAGAAGGCCTTTAATATTTGTGTCAATCATTACATCCCAATTACTAATCTTCCCTTCTTGCAGTAAATCAGTGGACAGGGCTAGACCCGCATTATTAATGAGAATGTCTATTTTGACATTTTGAGTTTCTAAGTCATTGAAAACACCTTCGACCTGCTCATTTTTCTGCACGTCCAATTGAATGGGAATAACATGGATTCCATATTTTGAAGACAGTTCCTCAGCACTTTTCTGGATTCGTTCGAGTCTCCTGGCTGTGATCACTAGATTCACACCAAGTGCAGCAAACTGTTCAGCACAAACTTTTCCGATGCCGCTAGATGCTCCTGTTATAAAACAGGTTTGCCCGGTTATAGATGATTTTTTCATGTGCTACCGCAGCATGAAGCCGCCATCGACAAAGATAGTGCTTCCTGTTGTATAATTGTTCGACATCAGATACAAGGCTGTTTCGGCGATCTCTTCTGGAAGGCCGATCCGTTTGACTAGGAGTTCTTTGGACAATTGATCGAATAGAGCTTCCCGTTCTTTTTCCGTAAGCTTTGCAAATAGCGGCGTGTCGACATAACCTGCACAGATGGTATTTACTCTAATCGGAGCAATTTCTAAAGCAAGGGCCCTGCCAAAGGCCTCGATCGCCCCATTTACTGCGGCTATAGTAGCAGTTTCAGGAAGCGGTCGATGTCCCAAAACACCGGAAAAAAGGACGATTGATCCGCCCGGCCGGATCTGAGGAGCTCCGTATTTTGCTGCGAAATATTGACCCCAGAATTTACTGTCAAAGCTCTCCCTTGCTTTTGCGGTTTCCAAATGCAAGCATCCGCCTGGATGGACTGAAGAACCGGGTGTCGCCAAGTGATCGAAAGATCCGATATTTGAGAAAAAGGTCTGCACGCTTTCTTCACTGCTCACATCGAGATAGATTCCTTCAGCCCGACCTTGAATGGATTGTAGAGCGCTTTGCAATCTCTCTTGCGAACGTCCTGCGATGAGAATTGTCGCTCCTTCTAATGCAGCTGCTCGAGCGATTGCGAGTCCGATCCCTGAACTTCCGCCAATGATGATGATTCTTTTCTCTGATAGATCCATTGTATGCCTGGTTAAAGTTTCAAGTCTTTAATTCGATCCCTTTGAGCGATGCATGCAAAAATTCTGCTCTTTTTCTAGCTATGTCTTGAAGGTCCAGGACCGTTTCTTTTAATTCATGGACCAGATGCGCCCGCTGGCATTTGAAAAAAATTTCATTTAGTTTGCTATCGGATATGCCAGACACCCATCCCAAATCGATCCCCAATTTGATCATGCTGAGAGCATTCAACGCTTCTTTGGTCTGCAATTGATAAGAATGAACTAAGAGGCCGTATGCTCGGCTGACCATGTCTTTGATCGTGGGATTATTTTCCTGTTGAAGATGGCTCCGCATCGTTTTTTCTGAAACCATTAATTTCATGGCGGTCGAATGAACGGAGTGGAGAATATTTTCCTCGGTCAGTCCCAAAGTATAGTTGTTGCTGAGCACGATCAGGTCTCCGATCAGATCTTCCAGGCCTCCTTGCATTCCGGCTGCGGAAATCCCTTCTTCTTTTTGTTTGATCAATGCTTCAGATAGTTGGCCCGTGTGGATGAGCGCTGGCAAATGAAGATAGGTCAGGACGATCAGCCCTGTTCCACTATAAACCGGATCGGATGTCAAATAACCGAATTTGGTCGAGAAAGCGTAATCGAGATTACTTCCAACAGCATTCTCCAGTTTTGTGAGAAAATTCCAAGTATTGTCCCAATCTCCTTTGCAATCGATGAGCAGTAGCTGCAGATGGTCCTCGATATTGATCAGTGCTAGAAAGCGGCTCGTATTGTCCACTATGAACCCTTGGCCTGCTAGAGTATTTTGTAAATTTTCCGAACAGATAAAATGTTCGTATAGGAATTCTTTATCCAGAGCAGAGAGATCTTCAGCCTTCAAGAAAGAGGGTTGGGCGAGGTCCGGTGAGTTTAACAGGGTTGATTTCAGCATATCTATTGTCTGTTGCATCTGCTGTTTTTCCATTTTTGGAACGAAAAAAAATTTTCCGAGATTGCGGCGCAATAGAAAAGCGGATGCCGGCCAAATGGGATTGGAATCTTTCTCCCACGGCACGTGTTCAAGAAGAGAGGGAGGGAGTTCAGCTTTTTCCTTCATTAGGTTTGTCCATTAAGGCTTTTATTTGATCTCTAAGCCAAGCGGCTTGTTCATAATTTTCACGTTTCAATGCTTCATTCAACGCTTCGTTCAAAGCTGTCAGGCGCGATGAAGGAGCTATTGTGATGGGTTTATTCGGCGATTTACCGATATGGATCGGTTGCGTTTTTTTTGTTGAAAGATTTCTTTGTAAATGCGCTGGAATTTTATGCGATTCGATGAGCTGGGAAACGAGAACATCTGAGAATACGGCGTAGCATTCACTGCAGCCCAGGGGATTTCCAGTCAGCACGGATTCTAAAGTCGTACGGCAATTTCCGCAGCATAATCCTGATTCTACTTCTGGCAGCCCTTCTACTTTTCCAGTACGAGGCTGGCCATGAAGTTTTTGTTGCAATATGGGACATTCTCCGCACACTTCAGTGATATTGATCGAATCTCCGACGATCTCTTTGAACACAGATTTAATAGGACGTTTACAATGACTGCATTCGACCGGTCTTTCTGTCATCTATTCCTCATTTATCAATTTTTTCAATTTCAAGATCTGCCGCTTTGACGGTCTCAGTAGTGTTATTTTCTTCCGGTACAGTCGGTAATGTGGCCGGTTCTTTTGCAAGCTGCGGCATGAAGAGGGTGCAAAAGAAAATGAGAACGAGAGAGAGTCCGAGAATTGCGATGGCATTTACAAACGCATTTTCATTGAAATACCCGGAGATGATCCCGGCGCTTGTAGGACCAAAGTTGGACAGGCACCAAGCAAAACCCATGAGAATCGCTGACACTGTACTGGGATTTTGAGGAACAAGGCGGTTGCCCCAGGATACGATGATAGGATTGATGATCCCTAAAAATGCCCCAAGAGTACTTAACAAGAGGATCGTCAGTCCTACGGAGAGAGAGTGGTTTGCCAAAAAGAGGTAGAGCAATACCGTCGCGCAACATAAAACGACGAGCATAACTGATTTCTGACCGTATTTATCGCATAGATATCCTGCCGGTACCATTGTCAGGGCGGAACCGAGTATAAAGCAAAGATGGCCGCCTCCCATGCACAACCAGGAATGGCAGCTCCTATCTCTTAAAAGATCCGGCAGCAAAAACATGAAGGCCAGCATCAAACCCTGAATCGAAACTTGAGATAGATAGAGAAGAAGAAGCGGCTTGCGGCAATGCATAATAGGTTCAAAAAACCCTTTGATAGACGTCGAAGGGCCGATAAATTTCTGGTCGGGGAATTGGTGGTAGACGATAGCGAAGATAATTAGGAGCAAAGGGATGAAAAGAATATAGGCATGCCCGTTGAATTTTTCCATCAGGTTTGTGAAAACCAGTTGCGAGATGCCAAGCCCGATCGCTCCTCCGGAAGCAAAGAAAAGGATGATCTTCCCTTTATGTGTTTGAGAGAGGCTCCCGGCGATCCCTGTGGCCGCAGGGTGAAAAGAACCCGATCCGAGCATGAGCAAAAGAAGGACTAAAAAGGAGTTGAAAATCCCTTTTACGAATGTGATCCATAAAATGGACGAGGCCAGGATCAGCCCGAGGATTAAAATCTTTTTCCTGTATCCCCTATCGCAAAAATAACCGAAGACGATCTGCAGGATTTCTCCACTAAAACCGCTTATGCCCGCAATCAGTCCTGCTTGTGCGATATCGATTTTAGCGACGGTTTTATAGATAGGCCAGATCCCTGTGCAGAAATCCATGAACAAATGTCCCACCCAAAGGAGCATAAGACTTTTTGCCATCGGAGTAAAAAGAGAACGTATTTTCATAAAATTTCTTATAACGAACACCTTAGAAATATGCAATTGTTCATCATTGCATTATAGACAAAAAGGGATTCTGTTCTTATATTAGAATTTTTTTATTAACCTTAAATTTCTTTAACAAAGAGGAAACAATGAAAAAAAACCAATTGATGCTTGCGATAGTTGGATTGATGTCTTCATTTGCCGTTTATGCGCAACAACCGATGAGCTATCCATCAGGAACATCTGATTGCGCTTCCTTTTCCAGCACAGAGCAGCAATTTGCTTCTCAGCTCACTCCAACTAATAGAGCGATGTTCTGCAACAAATTCAATCAGGATCAAAGGAATGCCGCAATGCAAATGGCCGGACAGATGGATGTCATGGGCAATGTCATGAACCAGGACCAAGCGGTTCAAAAGGTTGCCCAGGATAACAATATGACGCCTTCGGCGACGACTCCTCCGACGCAGCAAAGAGGCCAGCAAGGCAGCAGTTGTCCAGTAAAATGATTGTGGAAGTGGGCTGATGATACGAAAAAAAAAAGATAAGATAGAATGGCTCGAATTCGAGTTGCTTGCTGATATCCCCGGCTTGGTGCACGCGGTTTTTTTGCGTCACGGAGGGACAAGTCAGGGGCCTTATGCTTCCTTAAATGTGCATGGGGCTCCGGTTGACGATGACCTTGAAAACGTCAAGCGCAACATGGAAAAAATCCGTGAAGTCATAGGCCTTCCGCTTTTATATAAAACACAAACCCACACTAAAAATGTGGAATATGTTCCATCACAACGATTTCAAGAGGTCGATGACTGCGATGGACTGATTACCAAAGAGAAGAATCTTGGCTTGTTGGTCAAACATGCTGACTGCCAAGCTGCCATTTTCTACGATCCAATTCAGCGTGCGATCGCGAATGTGCATTGCGGATGGCGAGGCAATGTTCAGAATATTTACGCTGAGACCATCGCCAAGATGCAGGCGCACACGGGCTCACGTCCCGAGAATATTTTAGTGTGCGTTTCCCCAAGCCTTGGACCGGATGCCTCTGAATTTATCAACCATGAACGTGAGCTCCCCAAGGAATTTTTGAAATTCCAGTTCAAACCTTTGCATTTCGATCTGTGGGAGATCAGCCGTCAGCAATTGATCGATGCCGGGATTGTGCCGGAACACATCGAAATAGCAAGGATGTGCACGTATTCAAATCCGGATGATTTTTTTTCCTATAGAAGAGACAAAAGAGTGACTGGCCATCATGCAACTGTAGTGGGTCTAAGAAATGGCTAGAAAATGGTTGTTTCTGTGTTTCTTTTTTGCTGCTTATTTGCAAGCGGATGAAGGGAATTTAGAAGTCCGAGTGAATGATCTGCAAAAGGAAGTGGAAGATTTAAAAAAGCAGATCAACGATCAAACCGGCCAGCCGATTGCTGAACATCAAATAAAAGATGGATACGGATGGTTCATTCATCCTGACATTTTCTACTGGAATGTAAGAGAAAATGGTCTTTCATACGCCATAGAAAACGAGGGCAGCACAACGATTGCTGACCATGGCGATCTCAAAGATCCCCGATTTGAATGGAATTTGGGTTTCAAGTTCGGAGTAGGCTACAATTTTGATCATGATCGTTGGGACCTATTTCTCAATTTCACGCACATTCATGTCAAAGGGTTCTCCAATGCCGATGCCGTTGATGGCAAAGTCTTGTTCCCCATTTGGACCAATGCCGCAACGCAAACAGGACCAGGTTATGTCACGAGGATTAGAGGAAATTGGCGCCTCCATTTTGGAATGTTGGATTTAGAATTGGGCCGTCAATTGCAAGCAAGTACATGGCTATCGCTCCGTCCCCATATTGGGTTGAAAGCTGCTGAAATCCGTCAAAAGTACAAATTTCTCTACAGAGGCGGCACTCTTTTCCCGGATGGCGAAGATGAACTGAGTATGAAGAATAAATTTTGGGGGATCGGTCCAAGAGTCGGCCTGGATACACTTTGGGGGCTAGGTTATGGATTCAGTCTTTATGGAAATGCCGCAATTTCTCTTTTATATGGGATGTTCCATGTCCATGAAGGGGAATCAGCCACGATTGGCGTGGAAGATAGGCTGATCGTATTCCATCGATTCAAGCTAACGAGGGCGATCACAGATTTGATGCTTGGAATTTGTTGGGAGTATTTCTTTCATCACGATCGGTTCCGCTTGGTGTTAGAAGCCGGATGGGACCAGCATTTGTTCTTTGGACAAAACCAATTCTTTCGCTTTGTCAATTCTCAGATGCAAGGAGCCCTTGTCGGGAATCAGGGGGACTTGTCCCTCCAAGGTTGGACATGGGGATTCCGGTTTGATTTCTAAATGTTGATGCATTAAGGTGAAAAATAAACTTTACCTTGAGATAGCATCTATGCCTGAAAATTCCTACATCAGATGGTTTGAGGACATCGAGATGAAAGATGTTCCTTTTGTAGGGGGCAAGAATGCTTCTCTCGGCGAGATGATAGGTGCTTTGAAAAAAGACGGGATCGATGTCCCGGATGGGTTCGCCACGACTTCAGATGCTTACTGGGAATTTCTCGATCACAATGGGCTCAAAGAAAAAATAAGAGAGCAGCTCAAGAATTTTTCCGAAGAGAGACAATCTCTGGAACAAACAGGAAAGGCGATACGCGATCTTTTCCTTCATTCTGATTTCTCTGAAGGGTTCATTCGTAAACTCTCTTCTTCCTATATAGAACTTTCGAAAAAATATAAAACAAAGAATGCCGATGTCGCCGTCCGCAGCAGTGCCACCGCTGAGGATTTGGCTGACGCGAGCTTTGCGGGACAACAAGAGACTTTTTTAAACATCAAAGGAATCGAGCAAGTCTTAGATTCATGTCGTAAATGTTACGCTTCTCTGTTTACCGACCGCGCCATCACCTATCGGAACGCCAAAGGATTCGACCACACAAAGATCGCTCTTTCGATAGGCATTCAAAAAATGGTCAGGTCTGATCGGGCAGGCTCTGGAGTTGCGTTCACCATCGATACCGAAACCGGTTTTAAAAATGTCGTTGTGATCAATGCGGGTTGGGGTCTCGGTGAAAATGTCGTACAAGGCACGATCTCCCCGGATGAATATCTGGTCTTCAAACCTCTTTTGGAAAATCCGAATGTTGTCCCTATCATTGAGAAATATCTGGGAGACAAGGAAAAGAAGATGATCTATTCGAAAAAAGATCATGTTCACGTAAAAAATAAAAAAACGACAAAGAAGGAAAGGCAGTCTTTCGTTCTGAAAGATGAAGAAATTGTTCAACTTGCGAAATGGGCTGTCATTATCGAAAAGCATTATCAGAAGCCCATGGACATCGAATGGGCAAAAGACGGCAAAAGTCAAAAAATGTACATCGTCCAGGCGCGCCCGGAAACGGTGCAGTCGCAAAAAAAAGGGGAGATGCTCAAAAGTTACACTTTGAAGAAGCGAGGCAAAGTTCTTTGCGAGGGATTGGCCATCGGCGAAGCGATTATTTCGGCCAAAGCCCAGGTCATTAAAAATATTCGCGAGATCGATCGATTTGAAGAAGGTTCAATTTTGGTCACAGGAATGACTTCGCCGGACTGGGTTCCCATCATGCAAAAATCCTCGGGCATCATCACCGATCACGGAGGAAGAACGTCCCACGCAGCGATTGTGAGCCGGGAGTTAGGTGTTCCAGCAATCGTTGGAACCAACAATGCAACCGAAAGGATAAAGGACAAACAGCTCATCACTCTTTCTTGTGCAGAGGGAGATCATGGATTTGTCTACGAAGGCGCAGTGGAATTTGAAACTAAAGAATTAAGCCTTGAAAATCTGCCCGAGATTCAAACCAAGCTTATGATGAACATCGCAAGTCCTTCTGCGGCTTTTAGATGGTGGCGCTTGCCATGCCAGGGGATTGGACTCGCGAGAATGGAATTCATCATCAATAATATCATTAAGATTCACCCGATGGCCCTTGTTCATTTCGATCAGTTAAAAGATAAAAAAGCAAAAAAGACAATCGCAAAACTGACGCATGCTTATAAGGACAAAAAAGAATATTTTATCGACCACCTCTCTCAAGGCATAGCCAAAATTGCAGCATCCCGTTACCCCGATCCTGTCATTGTCAGAATGAGCGATTTCAAGACAAATGAATACGCCAACCTGATCGGAGGCGTGCAATTCGAACCTAAAGAGGAAAATCCGATGCTGGGCTGGCGCGGAGCTTCCCGATATTATAATCCGAAATATGTAGAAGGGTTTGCATTGGAATGCAGTTCGATCAAACGGGTGCGCGAACAGATGGGCCTTACGAATGTCGTCGTCATGATCCCATTTTGCAGGACGCTGGAAGAGGCGGACAAAGTCCTGGAAGTTCTCGCCAAAAATGGATTGAAAAGGCATCAGAACGGACTGGAAGTTTATGTCATGGCCGAAATTCCATCCAACGTCATTTTGGCCGAAGAATTCGCCGACCGATTTGACGGTTTTTCGATCGGTTCTAATGATCTGACGCAGCTTGTTTTAGGAGTAGATCGCGACTCTGAAGAGCTTGCCCCATTGTTCAATGAACGAAATGAAGCCGTAAAAACGATGATCCGCGATCTGATCAAAGTTGCAAACCGAAAAAAATGCAAAGTGGGCATTTGCGGCCAGGCGCCCAGCGATCATCCAGACTTTGCAGAATTCCTGGTGAAAGCAGGAATCGATTCTATCTCGCTCAACCCAGACAGCATCATTCCCGTCATCGAACGCATATCCAAAATGGAACACGAAAAAATTGTCCCTATTAAATCTGCGTGATTAGATAATTTTAAAAAAGGCGTATAGAGACATGTCGGGTAACATGCGCTTATGCCATGTTCCCCGCGACCCTCTTGAGCTTCAATCCGCTGCGCCAAATCGAGTCCTCGTCAGGGAGCTGTGCAGAGCACTATCTCCCACGCCTTGCGGCTTTCCTGCGGTTCGATTTTGCTTTGCGCCTCGAAGCCATCGGCTGCAACGCGCGTTCCCTCCCAAACCTGTCGGTTCGGGACCCTTCCACGTCGTGTTGCAGTGCACATTTGATTTAGAAAAAAGATGGCCCTGCGAGTAACACGAGCAGCCGACGGCATCAGATCGCAAAGCAAAATTGCACCACAGGAGAGCGAAGCGTACGGGGTAGTGCTTTGCACACTCCGTCTCCGAGGACGCGATTTAGCGAAGCGAGGTGAGGCTCAAGAGGGTCGCTGGGAACATGGCGTAAGCGCATGTTACCCGACATGTTTCTATGACGCCTTTTTAGATGATTGATTAATGATAGAGGTTAAAAGCTATGACCCATTGGAGAAAGTCGGGGGCATTGCGGCCGGCGACAGTAAACCAGGCGCCGGCAATGATTCCAATGTTGGCGCTCCAGTTATATTCCAATGCAGGAGCCAGACTGATTTGATTCATGGAAGGGAGGGTCACCTTTGCCGGCACTCCGGAGATGGTTCCTTTTTTACCGGAGAAACGGGTTTTATTACCGTAGAAGTTCACAATGTCTAAGGCCAGGACCCATTGTTGATTGAGCGTATATTCAAGACCGATCAACTGAGAAAACTGGTTTCCCGGGAAAACTGTGCCATCCGTATCTTTGGCTCCTCCATAAACGTTCAATCCTTCCACATGCACCGGAGAAAGATAGGTGTAATTCAGATTGAGCCTCCAGGATAGCCAATGATAGTGGCCAAAATAAATCAGTTTTCCGAAATCGATGCCGATCTGAGTTTGAAAAGAACCTTGTCCTCCTATATCAGTGCCATTTTTTTTAGCTTTCAAATGCTGATATTTGCCTGTAGGGAACACTTCTCCTAGGGATAATTTGATCATCGGAACCCACGGCTTTGGCCTGTTGCCCAAAAGTTGATATTCAAGAATTAGAGGTAGGTCGGTAAAAACCCATTTCGCCTGCCCGTGTCTATGGTTCCATGCAAAGCCCGGGTTCGTTCCAATATCCAAACGCCGTACCACACCGACCTTAAGTTGATATTGGTTGAGAACACTGACAAAAGTGGAGACGTGACGACGCTGCCATTCGCTGTCATATTTGTGGGAAATTTTGCTCACAAAGATATAAGGCTCAAAATTTAAATGTCCCGGAGGGATGACATGGCCTGAAGATGTGAGAAGAGGTCCTGTCAACCAAGCAACAGGACCCGTTAGCTCAGGATGTGCAGAATAAGAAATGGGAGATCCTGTCATTGCACATGCTTTAGAAAATCCCACAGCGGACAGTAACAATATCGTAGAGCGGAACCAGGCGTGCATGAATCATCCAGCTATATTTTAAAAAACTGTATGCCTATCTCAAGTGCAAGCTCTAGAAATACAAACAGCATCAAAATGGCCAGCATGATCTTTCCGCCAAAGAGTTGTTTCGGGGTATGGGTGTAACCTTTGATATAACGTCCTACCCAGACCATCAACGGTGGGAACAGGCCGAATAAAATGGCGCAGCTGAATCCACCTGCATAGCTCAATGCTACAATGAATATATGAGGATAAGTGATGCCGATCACTGTAGGAATAAAAAATACCATTAGGCAGAGAGCGAGTTTCTGCAAACCGACTTTTTTCATTTTGAGTCCATCTGCAAGAAAATCCAAAAATGCTAAAGATAAAGCAATATAGGAAGTGGTCATGGTAAAAAAGGCAAACGCTTTCCCGATAGAAAATAAGCTTGGGCTGCCTACAAACGCTTTAAGAGGCAAAACGGCGTTGTGGCCGAGTTTTTCGGCCGCAAGTAGTCCATTCTCTCCATTGATTGGAACGATGCCTAGAATCAGAAATTCCCATATTAGATAAATGACCAAGGGAATGGTCGTTCCGGCGATAATACAAAAGCGCACTTTTTTCACATTCCGATTCATGTAGGTCATCAATGTCGGTACGATCACCTGATAGGTAAATGCAGTAAACAAGACGGGAATCGCAACCCAGGCCTTGGACCAGTTCATATAAGTCAAAAGATTAAAATTTACATGGTTATACGAGACCCCTATGAATGCAAAATAAGTGATGACCACGCCTACCATGATCAAAAGGTTCAATCTGTCTACGAACTTTGTCCCGAGATAGACGACAGGGGAAAAGATGAGTACATAAATGAGTGCTGCAATCCATAAAGGAATGAATCCTTCGGTAATCTCATATAAGACGCCTCCTCCGCCAACGACATGGGCGATCATTACGGTCACGAATAAAAAGAGATAGACTACCCAGCAGACAGCGCGGCCGGTTTTGCCGAGAAGATGTTTAGAAATCGTAATCAGGTTTGAATCCTGAGGGACCCACATGCACAGTTCAAGCAGCAAAAGACCGGTGCAGAGCATAAAAAGCCAACAGATGATGTAAATGACGACAGCAGGAAGAAATCCTCCCGGTCCTGTTGCGACAGGCAATGCGAGCATCCCCACGCCGATAGCCGTACTGGAGATCAAAAGAGTGCCGCCTACGACATGGCCGGCAGGTTTAAATAGATGCATGTGATTTTCCTTAAAATATTAGACATTTTCATCTTTTTGCATTAAAATTCCACTAAACTTTCTCTTAAATTAATTCAAATCGATAATAAAATGGAAATACAAGATTTAGCTCTCGAAGGGTTGAAACTCATCAAATCCAAAGTATTTTACGATGAACGGGGTTTTTTTAAAGAGCATTATCGGAAAAGTGCCTATGAAAAAAAGGGGATTTTTTGTGAGTTTGTCCAAGACAACCATTCTTTTTCAAAGAAAGGGATTATTCGAGGGATGCATTTCCAGCGCTCTCCTGGACAAGCGAAATTGATCTCGGTTGTGGAAGGAAAAATCTACGATGTTGCAGTCGATATCCGTCCAGAGTCTACAACATATGGAAAATGGGAAGGGGTCTATTTGGACGCCGAAGATCATCTTCAGTTTTTTGTTCCAGTGGGCTTTGCCCATGGATTTTGTGTCGTCAGCGAACGCGCACATGTAATTTATAAAGTCAGTTCTGTATTTAACCCTGAAGAGGAAAAAACCTTTCGTTTCGATGATGCGCAAATCGGAATCAAATGGCCTGTTGAAAATCCGATCCTTTCTTCAAGAGATTGTGCAGCTCCTTCTTTTCAAGAGGTGTTTTCATGAAAATATGGATCGTTGGAGCGAATGGGCTGCTTGGAAGAACGCTCCAATCTTTGTGCGAAAGACAAAAGCTTAAATATTTCGCTACTTCACGCACCCAATCCGATATCACGGATCTCGATACCTTGAGACGGTGTGCAGAAAAGAATGGTCCTACACATATCGTGAATTGTGCGGCTTATACAGATGTAGACGGTGCTGAGAAAAATCCAGAATGTGCCTTTAAGGTCAATTCTGAAGGAGCGGAAAATATAGCTGTTGTTGCCAAAGAGATCGATACGAGGCTTGTTCATATTTCTACCAATTTCGTCTTCGATGGATTGAAAAACACGCCCTATTTTGAAACAGACCCTTGCAGCCCTCTTGGTGTGTACGGAAAAAGCAAATGGGAGGGTGAACAGAAAGTATTGGATGTATTTCCTACCGCTTGCATCATCCGCAC
>DATIJE010000052.1:0-2080 GCA_035478995.1 Rhabdochlamydiaceae bacterium
GGTTGTGCAACAGCAGTGACGCTGCTTGTTGGTGCTTTTCTGCCTAAAGAACTCTTTACAATGCCTATCGTGTTTGGCGCTCTCAGCTTGATTATGTTTGTCATCTGGCTCTCTTTGCTCGGCCGCCTAAAAAAAGATTAACTAATTCAGGTTATGCAGCCGCGTTAAGCGGTTGTGTAATTCAAAGAATAAGATTTTAACAGGATCCGCTTCGCTAACAGGATCGCTCCCATACGGTCGCGGCAGGATCAGGGGAAAAGATAATTTCCTCGAATTTCCTATCCTGCCATGAGCGTTAGCGAATGATCCTGCTAGCGCAGCGGATCCTGTTCTATTTTTTCTTAAATTGCTGTGAGAATCTATTTTGCTACTTTAAAATAAGCGTCCGCATATCCGGGAGCGCTGCCGAGCCAGATCCCTTCTTTTTTGAAAAAGACTACATCTCCGTGACGGAAAATACGGCAATATCCTTTACCGTTTTTGCCAGAGTCATAGCGGAAATTAGTGAAGGAAAGTAGTTCAAAAGGATCGTTTTCTGGATCACATTCAACTTCAGGAGGAACTTCCAAAACAAGCTGCCCCCCTTTCAGATAGACAAAATAGTCCACATCAGGATTGCTTTCAGCAATATCATATGCTTCTTCAAGAGTAATACCTCTTTCCACATGGACCACATTTGCATAATCGGACCCTTTATACTGCGCTACGTCTCTCTGCACAGCAAATCCCTCTCTAACCGGGTTTGTTTGAGAATATTCTTTCTGAACAGCGCTGCATGAGCAGGAAGCATGCGCAAATTGTGCTGCTAAAGTAAAAACTACTAAATAAATATATTTCATATAATCCCTCCGATTAGTTATTTGCAACTAACAGAGTAATAGACAGACCAATTGTTTTCATCTTAATTTTTCGCACATTATGCATCAGTCTTGAACGCGATCTCTACTACACCTCTAGGTACAAACATGGCGATGAACTGCTTGTACATTTCTAGCCTATCCTCGCCTCCTATAGCAGACAAAAGCAACGTTTGACCGTAGATAGCAATATCTTCGACGATTCGTTCATGCCGATAATAGGCTAAGATCTCTCTATTTATTTCGGCCTTTCCGTACCCTTTATAAAAAAATTCTTCCTCGTGCGGAAGATTCCAAACATTTGCGACACCTCCTCCAATAAACATGAGGTCTCGCTCTTTGGGCGCCATGATAGGTTCATCCCAATCCACTATGTAAAGATGATTTTTTTCATCGACCAATACATTCCCGCCATGAATATCAGAATGACAGAGCACAAACTTAGGCGATTCTTCCTGGATTTTTTTGGCAAGCTCATCTGCCCGGTGAACTAGGCGCTCAATTTCCGTTTTATGGTCTTTCATAAAGCTGAGTAATTTTATTGCTGTCTCATCTCTATTTGTATTTTTTCCCATATCAAGTAAAAGCGAGTGAACAATTTTTCGCCATTTAGTCGAATAGGTTTCGCGCCTGATTCGAGCTTGGATTGCTATTGGCACTTCAAATTCATGAATTTGTCTCACCACTTTTCCAAGAGTAAACCATTGATCATTGGTTAGATGACGACTAAAAGCATCTTGTCCCTCAACAAAGGGATAGACAATGAGGGTAAAATCGTCGACATTTTGCGTCAGCTTGCCGCGGACTGTTTTGACAGGAGGAATAATCTCTTTGATTCCGGCCTCATGTAACAGTGCAAGTAGGATAAGACCAATATCATCATGGTGACCACGTTTTAGCTTTACGAAATAAGAGTGATTGTGCGCCTTTGCTTTATACACCGAAGCATTCATATCCGCGCCTATGGGAAGAAATGATAACGCAGCAACCTCAAGACCATAGTCCTTGTTGAGACAACCCACAATCTTTTGGTTGGAAAGAAGAAATTTTTCTAACATTTGTTCTTCAATAAGATGCGCGCGAGGTCCTTGGCAAAATAGGTAATCACAACATCTGCCCCGGCGCGTTTGATCGATGTGACAACCTCTAATATCGTACGCTCTTCATCAAGCCATTTGTTTGCAAAGGCCGCTTTGAGCATCGCAAACTCTCCACTCACATGA
>DATIJE010000053.1:0-11170 GCA_035478995.1 Rhabdochlamydiaceae bacterium
TCTTCCCAAAAAACATTCGGAGAACAAGGCCGTATTGATAGATGTCCTTCATTATCCAGGAACATCGATCTGTTATGAAAGCCCTCATAGAATCACAGACACCTTGGAACTTCTTTCTCTAATAGCTAAAGACCGCACACTATGCATTGCAAGAGAACTGACCAAAATATACGAAGAATGCCTCTATGGAACAGCCGCTGAAATTCTGGACCTGTTTGCCAAAAATCCTCCGAAAGGAGAGATCGTGTTGTTGATTTCCGGGCACATCGAAGAGCCTGATTACACCCATCTCTCCCCGCAAGAACATGTCGCATTGCTCCAAGAACAATTCGTTCTTTCAAAACAGGAAGCCATTAAATTGGCAGCCTCATTGAGAAATGTTCCTAAAAGATCCATTTATAACGAACTACAAAAAACCTGAACCGCTATTCTTGCGAGCATTTAGCACTTGCAACCACACTCTGCTAAACATGAGATCAAATGGATTGCCAAATAATGGTTTTTCTTATATATTCTCTCTTTCATATCTAGGTGCTAAATGATTGGACACTGTATTGCTTCTGCTCTAGCTGAAGATAAAGTTAACGACGATATCACTTCTTTAGCTATCATCGGGCGAAGTCTTAATGCTGAAGCACAAATCCTTTTAAAACAACGTTCTAAAATAGCAGGGCTCATTTTCTTACCTCGAGTGTTTCATGCCATAGATCCAAATCTATCCATGCAACTACACGTAGAAGAGGGGCAAGATTGTGAAAAAGGAGAGGTTTTGGCAACCATTCATGGTTCCGCCAGATCCATTCTTGCTGGAGAAAGAACGGCTTTGAATTTACTGCAGCACGCATCCGGAATCGCAACTTTTACCGCAAAGTGCGTCGAGGAAACAAAGGGTTTTTGCTGCGATATTTTAGATACTCGCAAAACATTGCCAGGGCTTCGGGAACTGCAAAAATACGCAGTAAAAATCGGCGGAGGAAAAAACCACCGATTCAATCTGTCCGAGCGTTTTTTAATTAAAAACAATCATCTCGCCCTGATGGAAAGGAACTCGATTTCCGAAGCGATAGACAAAGCAAGAGCACTGCGTGCCGATGTGAAGATCGAAGTGGAAGTAGAAGACCTCGAACAGTTATTTGAAGCTCTAGAATCCAAAGCCGATTTCATCCTCCTCGACAATATGGATGTCGAAATGGTGCGAGAAGCCGTAGAAATGACAAAAGGGAGAGCTTATCTGGAAGCTTCCGGAGGAATGAATCTATCCACTATTCGCTCCTTTGCCGCAACCGGCATCAATGGGATCTCTGTCGGAGCGTTGACCCACTCCCCTCCCGCTGTCGATATCTGCTTGAGGATGGTTGTATGACTTTAGACCTTGTATTGGATATTGGCAACTCGAGCGTCAAGACAGGTTTTTTTGAAGAAAACAGCTTAAAAGAATGTGCATCTTTACCGCATGATGGAATCCAAAACTCCTTGAAAGACAAATTAAAAGGGCTCTCTTTTCAGTGTGCGATGATCTCATCGGTCAATGCGCAAATAGAACAGACCGTCAAGCAGCTTTTGGAAGAAGAAAAGATCCCTTATCATCTCCTTCATTACAAAGATCTCAAAGTTATTTTAGAGGTCGATGAACCCGAAGCGCTCGGGCCGGATAGAATCGCCAATATCTACGGAGCACTGTTCCATTATCCTTACAATGATTGCATTGTAGTGGACATTGGAACGGCTGTGACCTTTGACTATATTACTAAAGACGGGCATTATGTCGGTGGCTCGATATACCCGGGAAGCGACTTATGTGCAAAAGCCTTGGCCAATTTTACTGATAAACTTCCTTATGTGAAGATCGCCAAGCCTCTTTCACCACTTGCAAAAACGACCGAAACTCATATTCAAAGCGGAATTTATTACGGCCTTCTGGGAGCAATTGAAAGGATGGTTGCAGAACTGCAAATGACAGCACAATCACCGAGCTCAGTGCATGTCATCGCTACAGGAGGCGCCACTTTTTCCGATGCAACCGGCGGGAATGAGTTTTTAGAAGATTTAAAAGAACTGGTCGATGTGATCGACCCTCATCTGACTTTGGTCGGATTACATGAAATTTTAAAAGAAAAAAGGAGAAAATAAGATGTCTGGAACTCCAAAAGAATTGATCTTCGAAGAAGAAGCACGCAACAAACTGCGTGAAGGCATAGACAAATTGGCGGAAGTCGTTAGCGTGACGCTCGGACCTCGCGGAAGAAATGTAGGTCTGCAGGCAAGCTGGGGCGCTCCATCAATTACAAATGACGGCAACACGATTGTCAAAGATATCGAGTTGAAAGACCAATATGCCAACATGGGCATTGCAATGGGTAAAGAAGTCGCCAGCAAGATGAAAGAGAAATGCGGCGATGGCACAACCACAAGTATCCTATTGCTGAGGTCTTTGGTGCAAAATGGCGTTAAAAATATCGCTTCCGGTTCTTCTCCCATTGCCATCAAAAGAGGAATGGAAAAAGCTTTAGACGCTGCGATCAAAGAAATCGAAACCTTTTCTATCGCCATCAAAAACGATAAAGAGACAAACCATATCGCTGTCGCTTCTGCATCGGGCGATCAGGATATCGGGGACATGATCACCCAGGCAATCAAAAAAGTCGGCAAATCAGGGGTGATTACCATCGAAGAAGGAAAAAGCACAGAGACCACCATCGAAATGGTCGAAGGAATGCAATTCGACCGCGGCTACAGCAGCGCCTATTTCTGTACCAATTCGGAGACGATGACAGTAGAAATGAATGATCCTCTTATTTTGATCACAGATAAAAAAATCTCTTCTGTACAAGAAATCCTCCCTATTCTTCAAGCCACAGCGACTTCCGCTCTGGAATTGTTGATCATCGCCGATGACATCGAAGGGGACGCTCTTTCTACACTCGTAGTGAACAAACTCCGAGGAACTTTAAAAGTCTGTGCAGTAAAAGCGCCCGGATTCGGCGACCGCAGAAAGGCTCTTTTGGAGGACATCGCTATCCTCACCGGCGGCGTCTTAATCTCCGAAGAGACTGGATCCTATTTAAAAGATGTGACATCCGAAAGCTTGGGAAGAGCTGAAAAAGTGATCATAACCAAAGAAAAGACCACGATCATCAATGGAAAAGGAGAGAACGAGAACATCAAGGCCCGAATCAGACAGATCGACGGTGAAATCTCCATTGCTACCAGTTCGTACGACAAAGAAAAACTGGAAGAGCGCAAAGCAAAATTGACCGGCGGAGTCGCGGTGATCCGTGTGGGCGCTCCCACAGAGCCTGCGATGAAACAGAGAAAACAGATGTTCGAAGACAGCCTCAATTCAACAAGAGCCGCAATTGAAGAAGGAATTGTCCCCGGTGGAGGAGTTGCTCTTTTAAAAGCAAGCCTTGCACTGAATGGCCTGTCTCTTCAGGGTGATGAGAAGATCGGGGCGCAAATCCTGCAAAAAGCTTGCGAGGCCCCTTTAAAACAGATCGTCATGAACACAGGATTCGACAGCTCTGTCATCCTGGAACAGGTTCTCGCAGCAGGAGGAAACTTTGGGTTCAATGCGGTGGATGAAAAAGTCGAAGACTTGCTCGTCTCCGGCGTGATCGATCCCGCCAAAGTGGTCAAAAATGCTTTAAAACACGCTGTATCTACAGCAGGCATCGTCCTTCTTTCAGAAGCTTTGATTGGAAATGCACCTGAGGAAGATCAGCAAACAAAAATGGACTAAGGGACAAAAATGGGCTAAGTGGACAGTAAGCCCCCTTAGCTCATTTAGGATTTTATGATTTCTAAAACGGCTGCGGTCATCCCCGCTAAAGGAATTGGAGACGGTCTTCTCATGATGATCGCTTCCCAGCAACTTCGGGAAGCAGGATTCCTTGTCACTACGTTTCATCCCGTTCTAAAAGAGCTTCAAGACTGGTTTCAAGGCCATGTATTTGAAACTTTGCCAAAGATAGAAGAATGTTCTGCTTTTGATTTGATCGTTGCTGAAAACGACGATTCGGAAAAAATGAAAACACTCCAAGAAACGGCTCAAAATAATTTAAGTATTTTTTATCCGACATTTTCATCTACGAAACACTTTCCTCTTTCTTCTTTAGATCAGGTGTTCGATCCTCTTAAGCCGATGGCAGATAATATCGCTGAAGCTACCGCGAGATTGCTGCAAAGAGAAGAGATATCCAAAGAAAATGGAATCACTATTCCATCCGGACTGATCCACAGAGTATATAAAAAAAGGATCCTCATCCATCCGACCAGCAGCAGATTTGATAAAAACTGGAGTTCCCACAAATACATTAAAATTGCGCACCAACTTAAAAAACGGGGCCTGCAGCCTGTTTTTACAGTGGATTCAAAGGAAAGAAACGAGTGGGCATTTCTCATCGATTTGGGATTCGAAGTCCCTGAATTTAAGACTTTGAACAAGCTTGCGGAATATGTTTACGAATCGGGATTTATGATCGGAAATGATTCTCTGATTGGACATCTCTCTTCCAACCTCGCAATTCCTACTTTGATCATTTCAGATAACAGGCAGCGGATGCATCTTTGGCAGCCCGGTTGGCTTCCAGGAAAAGTCATTACCCCTCCCCCATGGATTCCCAATTTAAAATTCTTACGATTGCGAAAAAAACATTGGCAGAAGTTTATCACCACTTCTGATGTGCTAGCCAGTTTTGACAATCTCTTCCGCTCTTTCTAAAGCCGCATCGATGTTGGGAAAGATATTTTTATTCCCGATCAAATGCTCCAGTCCAAACTTTTTAAGTGTTTTTGCCGGCTCGTCTCTAACACCGGAAAGCACTAAAGCCGTCCCCTCTTTTTTACAGTTGATATAAAACTCCTTTAAAGAGTGCGCCCCTGTCGCATCGATCACCGGGACATTGCGCATTCTGAGAATGAATACTTTGGGAGGACGTTCGATATTGTGTAACACATGTTTCAAGCTATCTGCAGCGCCAAAGAAAAATGGGCCGTTGATTTCATACACTTCAACACCTGGTGGTACATGCTTTTTAGAAATCGCATCAGGATCTTTCTTTTCGAAAAATTCTTGTGTTTCTTCATTTAGCAGGGGCTTAATCGAAACGATGTTAGAAATATCACTCATCCGTTTCATGAACAAAAAGGCGGCGAGGATCATCCCGACCTCCACTGCAACAGTCAGATCTACCAGAACCGTCAAAATAAAAGCGCTCAACAAGACCGCTACATCTCCAAGAGGGGCCTTTAATAAATACTTGAAATGATCGAGTTCACTCATATTCCAGGCAACCATGATCAATACTGCAGCAAGAGCCGCAAGAGGAATCCGTCCTGCTATAGGTGCAAAAGCCAAAATGAGAAGAAAGAGCGTCATGGCGTGGATCATTCCGGCTACTGGAGTACGCGCGCCGCTTTTGACATTCGTGGCAGTCCTGGCGATCGCCCCAGTTGCAGGAATTCCCTGGAATACGATGGAACCAAGATTGGCAATGCCCTGAGCGACTAATTCGCAATTAGGCTTATGTCTTCCGCCAGACATTCCATCCGCAACTACTGCGGACAACAAAGACTCGATACTGGCCAGAAACGCAATCGTAATCGCATCAGGGATCAAAGCACGGACCTGTTCGAAGTTGAGAGAAAACGAAGGAAATTTTGGCATTGGCGGAAGGCGTGACAATTCCCCATATCGGGAAGCAATCGTCTCTATATTTAAATCCCATCCCCATACAACTGCCGTTGCGATCACAATGGATGCAATGCCCCATGGAATGAAAGGAGTGAAACGGCGGATGAGCACGATCAACAATAATGTTCCAATACCAACACCGAAAGCGATTGGGTCCCAGGTTGGAAATGCATGGAAAAACGATTCCCATTTTGGAATGAAATCAGCAGGGACTGCACCCATTTTCAATCCAAAGAAGTCTTTGATCTGGGAAGAAAAAATGATGACGGCAATTCCAGTTGTAAAGCCAATTGTCAAAGGATAGGGAATGTATTTGATCAATGTTCCAAGACGAAATAATCCCATCAGGATTAAAATGATTGCAGCGATCAATGTCGCAAAGACCAGTCCTTCATAACCCGACCTTTGGACGATCCCATAAACAATGACGACAAAGGCTCCTGTGGGACCTCCGATCTGAACCCGGCTGCCCCCTAAAAGAGAAATGAGAAAACCGGCGATGATCGCTGTGTAAATTCCCTGTTCTGGACTGACACCGGACGCAATTGCAAATGCCATTGCAAGCGGCAAAGCGACGATTCCAACGGTTACCCCCGCTACCAGATCGTGACGAAATATTTGGAAATTGTAATTGTCCTTTAAACAGACGATGGACTTAGGAATAAATAGCTTCCATGTATTCTTCATGGTTATTCCTTTGTGAGTATTTCTAAATTAGCGCTGCTGCCGATAAAAAAAAAGAACAATTTGTTGAATTTGAATGTACATGGGTATATTAACAGATTATACACATCGTATGAGGGCACAATGAACAGGGGCAAGAAATCTCTCGACAAGAGAACTCAAAAAAAAATGAAGAAATCCGTAAGATTAGCCCGCAACGACCCTGCAACTCTGGCTCACAGCGTTGTGCTCCCTGCCCCGGTAATCGCCCAGCAAATGGCCCGTCCCCCCCTAAGCTCGGCAGAAAAAGACAAAGGGTTCATTCGCGCCGCAGAAGAAATGGAGTCCAAAAAATTCCACAAAGTATCCAAGCGGACGACCCCAGGAGAAGTCCCTTCCCAGAGCTCTGCGCCCCATATCGTTCATGTTGAAGGACAACGCTGGATAAAGACCATCGAAAAGCAAATAACAGCAGAAAATAAAATTTTTACTAAGCAGTCATCAAAAAAGAAACTACCTACCCGCAAAAAGGGCGTTCCTTTCAAATAATTCTCATTCCGTGTATCCTTATTGCATGGATTTAACGCCTTATCGTCTTCGCATTGCCCATATTTCCGATCTGCACTTCTCAAAGCCGACATGCAGCCCTTTTCAATTTTTTTCTAAGCGGTGGATCGGTAACTTAAATCTTATTTTTTCACGTCAAAAAGATTTTGAAACGGACCGTTTGCAGGACCTCCCGGCGATTTTCAAAGCCCACCAAGTCGACCATGTGGTCATTTCCGGGGATTTGAGCACTACTTCTCAAGAAAAAGAATTCCGTGAGGGTTGCGCTTTTGTAGAGCAATTGAAGGCTGAAGGATTGAATGTATTCGTCCTTCCCGGCAACCATGACCATTACACAAAAAGGGCCTATAAGGATCAGTTGTTTTATCGGTTCTTCGATTGCAGCTTTTCTTTAGTGGACGAGCCGATTTACGAATTCAATTTAAAAAAACATAAGCTAGCAGCTAAATATCTCGGCAATAAATGGTGGTTCATCGCTTTGGACACAGCAGTGGCAACATCGATGATCTCTTCAAGAGGCAACTTCTCCGAAGAGCTCGAAAGAAATCTGCAACGAGCTTTGATGTGCATCCCTTCCGACCATCAGATTATTTTAGCCAATCACTTTCCCTTTTTTGATCATGAAAGCCCAAGAAAAACAATGGCGCGCAGTACAGCCCTGCGGGATCTTGTACAGCAGTTTTCTAATATCAAAATCTACTTGCACGGCCACACGCATAGACACTGTTTGGCCGATTTGAGATCCAGTGGGCTCCCCATAATCTCAGATTCTGGAAGCACCTCCCATTGCATGCACGGAGGATGGAACTTGATCGATTTTTCTCCAACAGGTTGCGACTTCCAGGTTTTCAAATGGAAATCCGATTGGACTCCTGTTTCCAAAACGTCTTTTAAGTGGCGGCCATGACACAACAAAATCCTCCAGAACCCTGGTATAAAGACGGTTTACGATTCAACTGCACTCAATGCGGCAAATGCTGTACAGGTGGCCCAGGCTATGTCTGGGTCGAGGAAAAAGAAATCGAGGCCATGGCGGCTTTTCTCAAGATCACAGTTGAAGAATTCATTTTAAAATACACCAGGCAAGCAAATGGCCGCAGAGCTTTACTCGAAGATCGACGTTCTTATGATTGCGTCTTTCTCAAGGGAAGAAAAACATGTACGGTTTATGGAGCTCGTCCTCGACAATGTCGCACGTTCCCCTGGTGGAAGGAAAATCTAGATACTCCGGAAAGTTGGAAAAAGGCTGCGATGAGCTGCGAAGGAATTAACCCGGACGCGCCGATCGTTTCTCTAACGGAAATTCAAAAACAATCTCAGAAAAAGTAACATGTCACAAATTACCGACTCTCCTTTATTCATCGATGGTACAGTCCGCGAATTTTTTCATCATCTTGAAGATCGAAAAATTCCTGATACAGGCCGTGTCTGCAAATTCTGGTATAAAATCGCCAAGGATGTCCATCAAACAAATAATAAGATGCTAAATCGCATGATCGAGGTAATGAGCCCTGAAGAATTGGCAGCAAAAACAGACATAGACGATATAAAAAGTTTTAAAAAGTGCGCGTGCAAAATAGTTAATAAATTATTTCAATTGCAGAGTGAAGAAATTGGTGTTCTCAACTCATGCCATCGCGAACCAAAAGTAGCAGTTGAACCGCTTCAGAAAAAAGAGACGACCAGGAATGTTCCTGAAAATTTCATCGTCAATCAACAAAACATCAGAGATTACAATTTAGGAATTGCCCTCTATCTGACTGGACAGTTCAAACGGAATGATCGCACGGATCTCTTGGAAATGGGCAAAGAGGCTCGGACAGTCATAAAAAATATGGATCCGACTTTCAAATTGTGGCATGACCCAACTTCCCGCGCTCCTAATATCTTCGATCTTTCATTAATTGGGTTTAAGGATTGCGGACTCACTGAATTTTCTCCTGAAATCTGTCTTCTGCACCAAGATAGAGGAAAGCCATTGACCCGATTGATCCTTGAGAAAAACAAGCTCTCTTATTTACCGGAAGAAATCAAAGATCTTGCTGAACTTGAGGTACTAGAACTCAATGATAACTCTTTCCGGTTGTTTCCTAAACCCATCTTACAACTCAAACAATTGCAACATCTAAATCTATCTAATAATCCTTTAACAAGTATTCCTCCTGAAATTTTTCAATTGCAGAAATTACAAGAATTAAATTTAAAGCATTGCACTGCGATCACTTTTTTGCCAAACGAACTGGCTCTGTTGCCGGAATTAAGAAATATCAATTTATCTGGAACATGCATCCAGTCCTTTCCTGAAGAAATCATGCTCTGTAAAAACCGAGCATTAGTACATGCGATGATCTCCCATCTTTTTGCCGAATTGATCGTGAAGCTATGTGAAAAAAATAATGAAGAACTCTATAAACTGATTTCCCTCCTTCCAGAAGAAGTAAAATCAAGCCTACGTGATCACGTTTACCTAGTAGCCTTTGGTGGGCCCACCCCCTCTATTGAACGATTTTTAAATACTGTACGAGATGGAAGAGGTATAAATAGCATCTCTTTATTGAAAGCTTTTATCATGACAGCGCTTAATTTAGGTTTTGATGAAGCTTTAAATCCAAATCAGAACGGCGACCCCCATAAACCCTCATTTTGGGAACTTTTTAATCACCTTCAACTATATGTTGCTAAATGGACTCCTGAGAGATTTGAAAATGCCAGGATCAAATTTTTAGAAGATCCGATGCATTTGAATTGCCCTAGCATCCATACTATATTGTCCGATCAAACTTCTGAATTTGGCCGAGAATTTCAACTTTCAGACGAAGATTCTTTAAAGGCGCTTTGCGGATTGTTCCATGCATTGTGACATCATTTTCGATTTGATTTCAATACAGCTATTTTCTAGTCTTCTTTAGAATTTTCATGAGCCTATATGTCATATCTCTCTATTTCACCCCTGCGAATCCATGAAATGGTTGTTCATTTTCTTGAACTTCTTCCGGAAAAGGAAATCTTTGAGAACAGAATGGTCTGCAAAGCATGGGAAAAGGCTGCAGTGCACATCCATACATTCATTCATCGGCCAATGTTCGACCGTATCATTAAGGTAAATAGTCCTGCTGAACTGGCAGCCAAGACCGGTACTCTAGAATATGATCCAAAAAAATGTCCCTGTAAATTGGTTAAAAAATTGATTCAATCTCAAAAAGAGGAAATCGATCTCCTCAATGCTTTTTTCGATTCAAAATATGTAGAACCCATTCCAAAACATAAAGTAGATGCCGACCATCCAGAAAATTTCTTTCTCAATCGGCAAAACATCAAAGACCACAATCTGGGTGCTGGGCTTTATCTAAAAGGACATTTTGGAGAGGATCGGGCAGACAATTTAGAGATGGGAAAAGAGGCCAGAAAAGCCATCGAGTCAGAAGATAAAAATAAACTGGCAGAATCGTTTAATAATTCAACTTTATTGGAAACTCTCCGTTTGTTTTTTGACCATTGCGGCCTTACAGAATTTCCAATTGAAATTTGCCTTTCATCAAAAATGAGAAAGACCCGATTAGTGAATTTAGACCTCGAAAAAAATCACATTTCTTATTTACCTGAAGAAATCAACCTTTTTCCAGATCTTCTATTCCTGAACCTTTCTGAAAATGCCTTTCGCTTGTTTCCCAAAACAATCCTTGTACTGAAAAAATTAGAGAGTCTTAATCTTCACCATAATCCCCTAACTGCCATTCCTCCAGAAATTGTACAATTGGACAAATTACTCTTTGTTGATTTTTCCTTTACTTCGATTACTTCTTTGCCAAATGAAATCGCATCGTTACCGAATTTAGAAATAATCAAGCTTTCCGGCACGCAAATCCAGTCCTTTCCAAAAGAGATCATGCTTTGCAACAACCAAGCTTTGGTCAATGCCATGATTCCCCATCTATTTGGCGAGCTGGTATTCTCTCTATGCACAAATAATAGACAAAAGCTCTATGAGTTGATCTGTCTTCTCTCAAAAAAAAATCAAAACGATATCTGTCTTTTTTATCACGAATATAACAGAGATTTTGATTCAAGGGTTCTCTCTTTGGAAGACTTTTTAAATGCAATACAAAAAAAAGAAGAGATATCCGAAGCTTCCCTTCTGAGCGCTTTCATGGGCACTCTTAGAGTGATCGGTATTGACACAACTACACACGCCAGCGAATTTTGGGTGCTTTGGAACAATCTTAAAAAAGATCTAGCTCAATGGACACC
>DATIJE010000054.1:0-2528 GCA_035478995.1 Rhabdochlamydiaceae bacterium
CTTGATGAAATTGTAGGTACGAAATAAACTATTGGCATGATCACATTCCAACAACTCATCCACCGTCTAATCACGTTTTGGGAAAACCATGGCTGCGTGTTCCATCAAGGACACGATCTTGAAGTAGGAGCAGGAACATTCAACCCTGCAACGTTTTTCAGATGCTTGGGCCCCGAGCCTTATAAAACAGTCTATGTAGAACCCTCTCGCAGACCAAGCGATGGTCGTTATGGCGAAAATCCCTGGAGAATGCAGTTGTTCCACCAAGGGCAAGTGATTCTCAAACCGTCGCCATCAGATGTGCAAGCAACCTATTTAAAATCTCTCCAAGCGATCGGCTTCAATCTAAAAGAACACGACATCCGATTTGTGTATAACGATTGGGAAGGACCTACACTCGGCGCATGGGGTTTGGGATGGGAAGTTTGGATGGATGGCGGAGAGATTTCTCAGTTTACCTATTTTCAATGCGTGGGCAGTCTACCTCTAAAACCCGTCTGTGCGGAAATCACGTATGGGCTCGAAAGGCTCGCCATGCTGCTCCAAAAAGTAAATAGCTTCTACGACATTAAATGGAACGAGGAATTGACCCTTGGGGACATCTCTCATCAGAATGAAGTAGAGTGGAGCGCTTACAATTTTACAGAAGCTTCAACCGAAATGTGGTCGCGCCACTTTGAAGATTATGAAAAAGAAGCTAAAGATCTTCTGACACGCCATCTTCCGATACCGGCTTATGATTTCGTCATCAAGGCTTCCCATGCCTTCAATATCCTCGATGCCCGAGGCGCAATTTCTGTGACTGAACGAACCGGGTACATCGCTCGGATTAGAGATCTCTCGCGCCTTGCTGCAATGGAATATTTGGATTCCAGGGAAAAGCAGGGCTTTCCTTTGCTGCCTAAACAAAAAAAAGTTGCGTTGCCAAAACAGGCTGCGCCGCTCCCTGCCAAATTCAATCCAAAAAAAACTCAGGATTTCCTTTTGGAGATCGGTTCGGAGGAACTTCCTGCGAACTTTGTGCCTATTGGTTGTAAAAATCTGGAAAAAGTTATTAAGACTCTTCTGGAAGACCATGAGCTTAATTTTAAACAGATACACGTATACGGCACTCCGAGACGCTTGGCAGTCCATATTGAAGGACTTGTCGAAGGCACTCCTTCCAAAACTACGGAACGGCGCGGGCCTCCTGTTACATCTTCCTTCGATCAGCACGGCAAGCCCACAGCTCAAGGTTCAGGTTTTTTAAAATCGCTCGGTCATCCTCAAGCAACTCTCGCCGAAATTAGAAAAGGCAAAATTAAAAATTTAGAAGTCAGATCTTTAAAAGATACAGAATATCTTTTCTCACACATCGAACAGCCTGGAATTTCAACCGGTGCCATTTTGGCTGAACATCTTCCAAAGTTAATTCTTAATCTGGACTTTCCGAAAAAGATGAGATGGGGCGATCTGGACATCGCTTATCCAAGACCTCTTCATTGGATTGTGGCGCTCTTTGGAAATAAGATCGTCCCTTTTATCGTAGGCGATATTGCAACAGGGCGCAATTCATTTGGCCATGCCCAATTAAAACCAACAAAATGCACCATTCTCAGGCCGAAAGAGTATCTGGATGTGATGCGCAAGCATTTCGTTTTGGCGGATATAGAAGAACGAAGGCGCAGTATTTTGAAACAGCTTGGCAATCTGGAAAAAAAGATCGAAGGCCAAGCGCTCGAGCTAGCAACAGTCTTGCCTCAGGTGTTGCATCTCACTGAATGGCCGAAGCTCACTTTCGCTGAATTCAATCCCAATTTTTTAAAAGCTCCTCCCGAGGTTCTGATCTCAGAAATGGTGGAACACCAAAAATACTTTCCAGTCGCAGATAAAAAAGGGAAATTGAAAAACCTGTTCATCATCACAGCCGATACTACTCCCAATAATGTGATCCGCAAAGGAAATGAAAAAGTCCTTTCTGCTCGGCTTGCCGATGGCGTATTCCTCTACGAACAAGATTTGGAAACTCCTCTTGAAAAGTTCAATGGAAAGCTCAAAGAAATGACCTTTCAAAAAGATTTGGGCTCGATGTTGGAAAAAGTAACGAGGATCTGTTCTCACACACAAAAATTAAATGCCCTTATGGGCATCGCCGATCAAAAGAAAGCATTGCGCGCTGCCTTGTTATGTAAAGCGGATTTGGCCTCGCTGCTGGTCGGTGAATTTCCAGACTTACAAGGAACGGTCGGCAAATATTACGCCTTGGCGCAAAAAGAAGATAAAGAAGTCGCTGCAGCAATTGAAGAGCATTGGATGCCGAAAGGAGAAAATACCCACCTGCCGAAAACTCCATGCGGTGTATTGATCAGTTTGGCCGATAAATTGGACAACCTGCTCGGTTATTACAGCGTCGGTTTGAAACCGACCTCTTCAAGCGATCCTTACGCTTTGCGCAGGCAAACGATCGGCATCATCAAAATCTTGATCGACGGACAGCATACACTTAATTTAAAACAGATCCTGGATGATTGCTCCGATGTGTTCCCAAA
>DATIJE010000055.1:0-16924 GCA_035478995.1 Rhabdochlamydiaceae bacterium
CTCACAACTCCGCTGACATTTTGAGCTATTTTGACAATTCTATCGCTATCTTCTTTTGGTGGAACAGTACCGGTCAAGGTCACCACGCCGTTCTTGGTGTTCACGGATACAAATCGGGCAGCTGCGGAGAGCGAAGCATCAGCCATGATCGCCGCTTTCACCTTCGCCGTGATCGTCCAGTCTGCTGAATGTTCTTGCGATTGAGCTCCATTTTTGTTGTTACGGCCGTCGGGATTGCATGCAAAGCACAATAGACACATAGCTGGAATTAACAATAGGCTTTTCATATCATTCTCCTAAATGAAATTTACAATTATTTTTTGACTTTAAGTGAAACAAACGACTTTGTAAACAATAATGATTTTGCACAGTCGCATCAAGCTAGGTTAGAACAGGGAAAATGGAAGTCGGTAGCAAAGCGTGAGGAAGTTGACATGTTCGGGAAACGAATGGGCGTAAACCCGATAGGAGTATTCTAAAGTTAAAGAACCCCATAGTTCGAACATATAGCGGAAACCGGCTCCGATATCGATCGATCTATGCCTGATGAACTCGTACCCATGAAAATGGTTTATGTTCACTTTGTTTCGATTCCCTAACCCGAAATACCCTCGGCTGAATACCTGATATTGGAACCTGTCCTGGTGATCTCCTTCGACAGCGAGATGGGCGCGGATCCAGGGGTATCCCCGGTATGCAGTCCCGATGCCTAGAAAGGCAAACGTTCGAGCTACCCAATATTGCAATTTGTTCCATTCCTTGCCTATAGATGTATTGAGTTCGATATTGCCATAATAGTGATAGGGACAGCTCACATCCCTCAGGCTCGTATGGGAAACGCCTCTGATGTTCAACCCTGTGACGACGCTTGCAAAATCGCCTACCACATCATTTAACCATAGATAGCGTATCTGGGCGGCGGCGCTTCGAAAGCCAAAGGACTGTCTCGGAGTTTGGGCTAATTCCAGGTCGATGTCATAGCTCCAATTAGCCTCGGGTGCAAATGCAGAACCAGGAACAACGGAGAGGTCGAAGGCTACCAGATAATCGTTAGATGCGTGTTTCAAAGGCCTGACAGCGTTTTGAACCTTGCGGTATCGGCTATAAGTCAGACTTGTATCCAGCTCGAATTCCCAAGGTTCGCTAAACCACGGCTTGATCAACAATGCCTGCGCTGCAAAAGGGGCAATGATAAAAAATAGAATAAGAGACTGTTTTTTCATCGACTTCTCTTAGTGGATCCCTTTTGAAGAAAGCCATTTTTCGGCATCTAAGGCTGCCATACATCCTGATCCTGCAGCAGTGACAGCTTGGCGATACGTTGGATCTTGTACATCTCCTGCAGCAAATACTCCTTCGACGCTCGTTACAGTGCTGCCCGGAACGACTTTGAGATATCCATTATGAGGAACCTTTTCAACTTGGTCCCCTAAAAAAGCTGTATTTGGAGTGTGTCCAATGGCAAAAAAGACCCCGCCTGCGTCCCGTTTGACTTCCTGTTTAGTGTTGACATCCTGAAGGGTCACCGATCGCACTACGTCATCTCCTTCCACTCGCACGAGAACATGGTTCCAGATGAGTTCGACCTTTGGATGATGTAAGGCCCGCTCTGCCATGATCTTTGAAGCGCGCAGTTCATTTCGCCTATGGACAAGATAGACTTTGCTCCCGAATTTCGTCAAAAAAATGGATTCTTCGACCGCGCTGTCGCCTCCTCCGAATACATACAATTCTTTATTGCGAAAAATGGGTGCTGCCCCATCGCAAACAGCGCAGGCCGTGACCCCTTTTTGCCAGAACTCCCCATCGCGGGTCCCGGAAACATCGAGCCTGCGCGCCGTCGCGCCGGTAGCCACAATGATCGCATCGGCATGGACGCTCGTTGGATTGCCTTTGACCACAAATGGTCTCTGCTGCAAATCTACCGCTTCCACGTCTTCAGCAAGCACCGTCGTACCGAATCGCTCCGCCTGCTTTCGGAATTTTTCCATCATTTCAGGGCCTGTCACTCCTTCTGGAAAGCCTGGATAATTCTCTACTTCAGTAGTGGTCATCAACTGCCCGCCTGCAGGGCCGGAGAAAAAACCTTCGAAAAGCATAGGGGATAAATTCGCGCGGGCAGCATAAATAGCAGCGGTATAGCCAGCCGGTCCGGATCCAATGATGACAACTTTTCTTCTTTCCATTTCGCACTACCTTATCATCGTAATCATTCGTGTTTTAGAAATGTTATTACATTGTAGAAAAAATTGCCCTAGAAATTATCAAAAGATCTTAGGATTAAATCCCCGGCATTGTACAATTACCGCAGACATCTTGAACCGTTCGATGTAAAAACAAAATTCTTTAATAACAATGGGTTTTTCCTTGTTTTATGAGAAGCATCAAACTAGAAAATCTCACCAAGTCGATTAATAACGGCTTGATCATCAATAAGGTCAATTTAAGCATTCCCCCAGGGAAATTTTTTGCCTTATTGGGTCCCAGCGGGTGTGGCAAAACGACCCTGCTCAGATTGATCGGCGGTCTCGAAATCGCTGATTCGGGGAGGATTTTTTTGGGCGATGAGGACATCACCCTCCATCCTATCAATGAACGGCCCATCAATATCGTCTTCCAAAATTACGCCCTGTTTCCCCATCTCGATGTTTTTGACAATGTCGCCTACAGCCTTAAACTGAAAAAATCTCCAAAGTTGGTCATCCAGCAGAAAGTGTTTAAAATCCTCGAAGCGTTTAATCTTGAACACCACATTTATAAATTGCCAAGCCAACTCTCCGGTGGCCAGCAGCAGCGGGTGGCACTGGCCCGAGCCATCGTCAACGAACCAGATGTGCTTTTATTGGACGAGCCATTGGCCGCTTTAGATTTTAAACTGCGGGAAAAAATGCTCCTTGAATTGATCGAGCTTCAAGATAAATTAAAGACCACTTTCGTCTATGTCACACACGATCAATTCGAAGCCTTGACAGTCGCCGACCAGATGGCGATCATGAATCATAAAGGCCAGATCGAGCAAACCGGAACTCCTAAAGAGATCTACGAATTTCCTATTTCCTCTTTCGTGGCCAAATTCGTAGGCACGACAAATATCTTTCAGGGCCAATTACGTGAGATTGACAATGAGCCAGAAATCGACATTCCAGATCTGGGTAAGTTCAAAGTCGATCTGCCTCAAAAAAAAGGATGGATGCATGAAGGATGCGATGTCCTCATGAGCGTTCGCCCGGAAAAAATATTCATCACCAAAAAGCAAGCAAAGAATTTTTCCAATATTGTAAAAGGAACCGTGCAATCGATCGTTTATCATGGCCGTTCGACGCAATACAATGTGCTGCTCAAAAATCATATGCGGCTGCAAGTATTCGAACAAAATGAAGAGCACTTTCCTCAACAAGTCATCGATTACGACAATGAAGTATATCTTTATTGGCAAAAAGAAAATGTGGTCATTCTAGAAAAATGAAAAAATTGTCTTTTCTTAGGTTCCGCGCTTCTGAATTCCCTTTTTCCATCGGCATCCCTGCGATCATCTGGCAAGCCTTGTTCTTTTACATCCCCTTATTGTTTATCATTTTTTCCAGTATTGTAAAAGTGAACCAGCTAGGGGCCATCGAAGGCATTACTTTAAGTAAATTAGCACTGTTTCTAACACCGACGTACGCCAAAGTCATTGCTTCCTCTTTACTGTTGGCTTTTAGCAATGCCGTGATCTGCCTTCTTATCGCCTATCCGATCGCCTATTATTTGGCATTCGTGAGTAAAAAGTTTAAAAATCTTCTCCTCTTCTTATTGATCGTCCCTTTTTGGACGAATTTTTTACTTCACGTCTATGCCTGGTTTTTTGTATTGGAAAGAGAAGGTTTTTTAAACAATCTATTACGCACATTGGGATTGATCCATCAACCCATCCATTTTTTGAATTCGATTTTTGCGATCATGATCATGATGGTCTATTATTATCTGCCTTTCATGCTTCTGCCTATCTATTCTTCGCTAGAGCGCTTTGAATACCGGATGATCGAAGCCTCGTTGGACCTTGGGGCAAACTGGTTCCAAACATTTTATAGGATCATGCTGCCTTTGACAATGAGAGGCGTGAGGTCCGGCTTCTTTCTAGTGTACATTCCTTCGTTCGGTGAGTTCGCTATTCCTGAATTAATGGGCGGAGATAAGCATATGTTCGTAGGAAGCGTAGTGTCGCATTATATTTTGGGAGAGCAGACAGGCTCGCTTGGCGCGGCCTTTACAGTGATAAGCTGTGTTATCTTGCTGATAACCGCAATTTTTTTCTACTGGCTCTCCTCCCGATTCTTGAAGCCAAAGGTTCGTTATGGCTAGACAGGAAAAAATAATCAAAACCGGGGCCTTGGTCCTCGTAGCTGCTACTTATCTCTTTTTGTATGTTCCCATTGTGGTATTGCTGGTTTTCTCATTTAATACCGAAGCATTCCCCTCTCCTTGGAAAGGCTTCACCCTAAAATGGTATCACGAACTGTTTCATTCGATCTATCTGTGGAAAGCGTTTTGCAATTCTTTGATCGTCGCCGTTTTTTCTACACTCATCAGTTTAACGAGCGGGGTCTTTTTGATTTTCTATGCAGCCCAAGGTGGAAAAATCGGAAGATTTCTCGGAATGTTCTATGGCAATGTGGTCATTCCAGAGACCGTCCTGGCAGTGAGTCTGTTGGCGTTTTTCAGCTTGATCTCCATTCCTCTTGGACTGACCACTCTTATTTTGGCGCATACCGTATTGGGGCTGGGATTTGTTGTTCCTCTAGTCTATGCAAGGTTTTTGGAACTCGATTATAAATTGACAGAAGCATCTCTTGTCTTAGGCGCAACACAAATCCAAACATTTTTCAAAGTCATTCTTCCCCTTCTCAGACCTTCATTGATCACTACAGCGCTTCTCGTATTTATCATTTCTTTTGACGATTTCATCCTTTCTTATTTCACTGCGGGAAGCTCATCCCAGACATTGTCCTTGTATATCTTGTCTATGCTGCGCTCAGGCGTATCCCCTGTTGTCAACGCTTTGTCCGCAGTCTTGCTTGGTTTAAGCAGCTTGTTAGTCATGATCTTTTTTTCTTTAAAGACACGAACGAGGATTTTCTGAAATGCGCAAATCTCTGGTTCGTACGAGCATCGTGTTTTTCTGGGTAGTGATCATCTTCGCAGCCCTTTATTGGCCTAAATGGAAACCGTTCCATTATAAACAGAACAGCATCAACATTTTCTCTTGGGGAGACATTCTTGACCCCACGGTGATCGGGGATTTTGAAAAGAAAACAGGGATCAAAGTCAATTTGAACTACTACTCTTCCAATGAAGAGCTTCTAGTGAAAATGAAAGCGACAAAAGGTGAAGGCTATGATCTGATCATCCCTTCCGATTATGCCGTCCAATTATTGTCTAAGGAAAATCTTCTTAAAAAACTGGACCCTAGCCGGTTCCATTTTTGGAAGGACATCAATCCCGTTTTGACCCATCTCCCCTTCGATCCCGATAATTCCTATTCCATTCCTTTTGAATGGGAAATCTTTGGTTTAGGGATCGACACCAACTATTTCCAAAACAAGCAATTAAACCAAAGTTGGAAATTGATCTACGATCCCTCGATCATCAATTATAAGATCACCATGATCAATGATCCTGTCGAAGCCATCCTATTCACTTCCTTCTATTTATACGGACTTGTCGATTCTCTGGAAAAAGAACAGGTACAGTCGATCAAAAATCTGCTGTTCAGACAGAAAAAATGGGTTGAGGCCTATGCCGACTTTCGAGGAGATTATTTCCTTGCGACAAAAAACTGTCCTGTAGTTGTTTCTTCAAGCTCGTATATTTGGAGAACGATGCGGAACTTTAAATTCGTCGGTTTTGTCGTTCCGCAAGAAGGCACATTCATCACGATTGAAAATTTGTGCATTCCTCTTGCTTCTAATAAAGAAACCCTTGCTTATGAATTCATAAACTATCTATTCAAAGCAGAGTCTGTCGCTGCCCATTACAAGACCTTTGGTTTTTTCCCTTCGACGATGCATGCCCTTCACTTAATGGATTTAGATCCTCTTGCAGAAAAACTGATCCGTTCAACACCTCAAGATTTTGAGAAATTCCATCTCACAAAAGTCCTTCTACCCCAGCAGCAAATCCGGGACATTTGGGTCGAAGTGAAAACCAAAGATGATTAATCTGAAATGATTTCGATTTTATCTCGGAAATGATCTATGGCTTCAGACTTTAATTTTGGACAATTTTTTATGAACAGTTTTTTCAAATTTGGAAGCTTTGACAGGTTGAGATTTTCTAAAGATGTACAATCATTCAACCAAAGTTTTTCAAGGAATCGTGCACCTGTGAAATTAATTTTAGAAATTTTGCTACAATTGCTCAAACTGAGATGTGTCAACTCTGGGTGATTATCAAATTCAATATTTCTTAGTTCAGTGCATCCCTTCAAAGTTGCTTTCTGAAGAGAATGCAATCCTTGAAAATCGATCAGTGTCACAAGCCTGCAGTTCCTTAAATCAAGCTTTTGAAGAGAAGACATTTTTTGTAAATGCACATTTTTAAATCTACATCCTTTTAAACTCAGTATTCTTAAGTTCTTCATATTCCAACTTAAACTTTGCAGCCAATAACAATTTGCTAGAAATAGCTCTTGAAGATGCACGGGTACATATTTCAATTTCATTAGCAATTTACATCCTGATAAATCCAAGGTTTCAAGGAAGGGCAAGAAAGTAAGGTCTACTTCTTCCAAAAATCCACAGTCTTTAAAGCTGAGATGTTTAAGGGAAGGAATTTTTAGATTCGAAAAGTTAACAATCCTATTACATTTACTAAAATTTACTGTTTCTAATAAGGGAGGGACCTGGTGTTCTTTCATTGTCAATCCCCTAAAATCTTGACATCCTTCAAAACTAAGTTCTTTAAGATTCGGCATAGGTTCAGAAATGTGCAGAGTGTTCACATTTTCGCAGTAAGCAAAGGAAATTTTTTTTACAGTTGGCACTCCTCGGAATGAATAAGATGATGTCGAAGCAAAAGTGCTTCCATGAAAATCGAGTTCTTCTAAAGAAAGAAGGTTTGAGAAATCGGCATTTATCGTCAGAGTACACGAGTTCACTTTGAATATTTTTAAAGATGGAAGATCGGGAAATTTATAGATCGCGCATCTTCCACAATTGCTGATCTCCAATCTTGAAAGAGATGTCATCGCTTCTAAACATGGAGCATTTAACAATGAAGACCCATTGAAAACTAGATTTTGGATAAAATTTAGTCCTTCAAAAGAAGGATCCACCAAATTCTTACAATCTCTGAACTTCAATTCTCTTATCGATCTAGAGTTTGCAATTCCTAAGACTATTTTTTGGAGCTCATCATCGCTAATATCCATATTGGAGAAATCCAATGTTCTTAAATTTGGACATTTTTGGATCAATTCAACAGAAGTCAATAGTTGGTGGTATCTATTTTGAAAGATGATTTTCCAATTTTCAATTTCTTTATTTGTTAATGTTGTAATTGACTCTAATTGCTTATTAGCAATGCGTGAATTCGAAGAAGATGCATGCCAGTTTTTGCATACTCTAGCTACCGGAGCAAACTCTTTATCTCTGTTGTCTCTGGGTAAATAGGAAAGAAACTCTGTCGTTACATCTGCAATTCCCTTAGGATGAGAATCTGTAACTAATTCTCTATGTAAATTTTCTTCTATGGAAGTTAATTTTTTAAATGAAGAATCTATCGGCGTTGTCATATTAACAAAACCTCAAAGGAGAAGAGATTTAATGTGCTAATGGAAATGAATGGACCAAGTAGACAAGGACGAAATTCAACTGCCCATTTCGTCCACTAAGTCCATTTTCAAGAAAGATCGGTTGTCTACACTAATTCTTTTTTTGTTTGAATATAGGTCACAACATCTCCAACAGTTTTGAGTTTTTCCGCTTCTTCTTCAGAAATCTCAAAACCAAAGCGCTCTTCAAATGTCATAATTAGTTCTGTCAAATCAAGAGAATCCGCATTTAAATCTTCAACAAATGATTTTTGCAATGTAACATCTTCAGCATCGACGCCGAGCTGTTCCACAACAATATCAATTACTTCTTTATCTAACGACATAAGTTAACCTTCACGTTTGTTTCAAAATTCAGACAATAAACTTACATAACCATTCCGCCGTCTACCGTGAGCACCTGTCCTGTTATGTAGTTGGACAAGTGACTGGCAAGAAACACAGCGGCATTAGCAATATCTTCGGGGCAACCTATTTTCCCCATAGGAATTTTTTTAATGATGCCTTCCTTTTGCACATCGGAAAGCACATCAGTCATACGGGTCTGTATGAAGCCCGGCGCAATACAATTGACCGCGATATTGCGGCTTGCAAGCTCTTGCGCTAGAGACTTGGTAAACCCTATAATTCCCGATTTCGAAGCAGCATAATTAACTTGACCAGCATTTCCTGTCAAGCCAATTACAGAGGAGATATTGATGATTTTTCCACTTTTTGCCTTAAGCATCGGCCGCACTAACGCCTGGCAGGTATTGTAAACCGATTTAAGATTGACCTGGATTACTTGATCCCAGTCCTCTTCGCTCATTTTCATCAATAAGTTATCGCGAGTGATTCCGGCATTGTTGACTAAAATATCTATTTGCCCCCAGATCCCCAATAAGCTCTCGATAGCTTCATGGACCGCCTTTTTATTGGCCACATCGACGATGTTAAAATAAAATTGCTGGTCCTCATTCGCTTTGAGCTGCTGCATTTCCTCTACAACTTGACGGGCCCTTTCTTCGCTTGTACCAAAAATGGCCACATGCGCGCCTTGTTTTGCGAAACTGAGTGCGATCTCTTTGCCAATCCCGGCCGTACCACCGGTGATCAATGCTTTTTTATTTTTCAATAGTTGCATGAGCTATCCCGATATTTAAAAATTCAAATACACACTCTAAATCAGTCTGTTTTTCGATGCTGAGAGACGGTTCCTGCACCCCAATTCTCTTATTCATTCCGACCAATGTTTTACCACATCCAATTTCCAGGTAGCCGGTAACGCCGTTCTTCATCATCGCTCTTATCCCTTGTTCCCAACGCACAGGGCTTGTCACCTGCTGGATCATATTCTGCCGTATCTGTTCTAATGCAGTGACGTAGTCTCCGGGAACATTCATCACCAAGTCGACTTGGGTCTCTCGTAGATCTGCTGCGAGGATCGCAGGCCCCAGCTTATTTTGAGCTTCTTTCATCAGCCCGCTATGGAATGCTCCGGAAACTTCAAGAGGAAGAGTTCTTTTTGCGCCGTTCGCTTTTAAATGCTCTGCAGCAGCTTCCATACCTGATTTTGTTCCGGCGATCACCACTTGGCCCGGACAGTTCAAATTAGCTACCCATACTAGGTGGGGCGGGTTGATCTGCCCTACAAGCTCTTCTACTTTCTGAGCATCCATTCCAAGCACCACTTGCATCGTTCCGGGATGGGTTTCACAGGCATCGTTCATATATTGCGCCCTGGCCTGTACAAGCAGCAGGCATTCTTTAAAAGAAATTTTACCGGCCGCCGTAAGAGCGGTATATTCGCCTAAGCTCAATCCTGCGCAGACTGCAGGCTCCAATTGAGGGATCTGCTGTTGGATCGTCCGCAAAATCGCGATACTGGCAATATAAATCGCTATCTGGCTATTTTTTGTAAGAGTCAATTCTGCAGCAGAACCTCTAAAAATCAAGTCGGAAAACTTGCAGGATAAAATCTCATCGGCCTCTTCAAAAGTTTCTCTCGCTACGGCAAAGGCTTCGTAAAAATCTTGCGCCATGCCCGGATACTGGGCGCCCTGCCCAGGAAATAAAAATGCAATTTTTTTATTCATTGCCTGCTCCTTCATAGGTCAAAACTGAGGCTCCCCAAGTCAATCCGGATCCGAAAGCAGTCAATAACACATTCTCTCCCGAAGAAAGACCGTGCTGCCTCACTAGCTCATCCAGAGCAATACCCACGGAAGAAGCGGATGTATTTCCATATTTATGGATAGTCAAAAACACTCTCTCTTTCGGAATTTCGAAGCGCTTTGCAATCGCGTCGATGATCCGCATATTGGCCTGGTGAGGGATAAACCAGCTGATCTCCCCTTCTGTTAATCCAGCTCGGTCCAGGCATTTCTTGGAAGCAGACTCCATTCTTCGCACTGCATGCTTGAAAACTTCTTTGCCTTCCATCTTCAAAAAATGAAGGTCTGCCGAAACTGTTTCAGCAGAAGCCGGCATCCTCGATCCCCCCGCAGGCACCTCGACCAGTCCTGCCTGATCCCCGTCTGCCCCCAGGCATACATCCCTTATCAGCATTCCTTTGCCCTGGTTGCTCACGATGCTTGCCGTTGCCCCATCGCCAAAAAGAACGCATGTGTTCCGGTCCTTGTAATTGACGATAGAGGACAGTTTTTCCGAAGCTATAATCAAAATATTGCCGTACACGCCTGATTCAATTAAAGCTTTAGCCATCGCCAAAGCATAGATATAACCGGTGCATGCTGCCTGAATATCAAGGGCTGCCGCATTGACTGCCTTCAACTGGGATTGGACAAGGCAGGCAGTGCTTGGAAACATGTAGTCGGGCGTGATCGTAGCAAACAACACCAGATCAATGGCCTCAGGACCTAAATTCGCAGCTTCCAAAGCTCGCTTGGCTGCTTCAACCCCCATACTCGAAGTAAATTCATCCTTGCCGGCGATCCGCCTCTCTTTCATGCCAGTGCGTGTCACGATCCATTCATCAGAAGTTTCGACCATTTTCTCAAGATCCTGATTCGAAAGCACCTTTTCAGGCAAATACGATCCCGTACCAATTATCCTAGCCTTCAAATGAACACCTCAAATTTAAAATTTTATTAGAATGGCTGACATTTATTTTACTCCAATTAATGAAAAAACAAAAGCATAATCTAATGTGAAATTATTTTTTTAATTTGACATTCATTGAATCCTATTTCGATATAGAGTTTTCATAAATTACTCTGTCAAGTATCCTATCTCTTATACTTTATTTTTTAGCGGCCCAATATATATGCAAAAATATCCAACAGATCTTTCCATACTGATCGCCTATTTAAAAAAGTTGCCCGGAGTGGGGAGCAAGACGGCCGAGCGATTTGCATTCCAGCTTTTAACCTGGCCGGAAAGCCAGCTCAAGGATTTTGCCGATCTTGTAAAAGAAATCAAGGTCCGAATCCGCCACTGTCCAGATTGCCATTGCTTGATGGAAGAAAACCATTGCGGATTTTGCGACAGGACAAAACGGGATTCCCATGCTCTGTGCATCATCGCATCGGCCAAAGATGCTTTTGCCATTGAAGAAACCCACGCCTATCGCGGATTATATCACGTCATCGGCGGCCTTCTTTCCCCATTGGACGGCAGGCATCCGGACCAGCTCAAGCTCGATGAACTTAAAAAAAGGATCGATGATCTTCGCATCAAAGAAGTGATCATCGCACTCGATTCAACACTTGAAGGCGACACGACTGCGCTTTATCTCAAGGAACATTTCCGTTCGTGGGGCCTTGCAGTAACGCGTCTCGCATTTGGCCTGCCGATGGGAAGCTCTCTCGATTTTGTCGACGGCGGCACACTGGCGCGGGCATTGATGGGAAGACAATCTTTTTAAGCTTTCTTGCAATTATTCCATTTGGTTTTTTATAATCGGCCAACTTTGAGGTTCGTAAATGAGCAAAAAATTCCATCTATTGCTGTCTTTGGCCTTTTTTACTTGCGCTCCATTGCAATACACGCATGCAGCTTCCCCTGCGATCGAAGCTTATGAAAATAAACCGATAGCCAATATCGATGTCAAAATAGAAAATCTCCCTCCTAATTATACGTTTGATCCGAAAGCAGTGCTTTCAAAGCTCAAAACAAAAGTGGGAGATCCGTTTTCTCAAATGACCTTTGATGGGGACTTGAAAACTCTTGCAGACGAATACGACAGAGTAGATCCCTCTATCGAAGTTTATAATGGAGAAGTCTACATCGTTCTCAAAGTCTGGCCCCGGCCAATCATCCGCAACATCGAGTGGCAGGGCAATACGCACATTAAGACGAAAACATTGAAAAAGGAATTGGGAATCAAATCCAATGCCGTCTTTAATCGGCAAGCATTCAATAAGGCATTCAACAAAGTAAAAGAATATTACATCAAGAAAGGCTATTTTGAATCGCAGCTCCAATATGCGGTGACTCATGATCCAAAGACAAACGAGGTCGACATCAACATTCAGGTCGATGAAGGGCGTTCTGGACGGATCGAAGACATTGTCTTGAAAGGTTTTTCTAAGGAAGAAGAAAGCCAGCTCTATGCAATGGTCTACACAAAGAAATACAATCTGCTTACTTCCTGGTTCAGCGGAACCGGGACCTTTAATGAAGAAACCCTTGACCAAGACAGATTGACCATCGTCAATTTTTTACAGAATCAAGGATATGCCGATGCGAAGGTCGATATCAAGATTTTGGAATCCACATCTGAAGGAAAAATCGTCATCGATATCACTGCCGAGAGAGGTCCTATCTATCATTTCGGACAGATCACTTTTGATGGGAACCATCTCTTTAAAGACGAGACGATCGAAAGCCTGTTCATCGCTCGGCCGGAAGGGGTCTATTCACCCGAAAAATTACGAGAAACCGCCCTGGCGATCAAAGATCTATACGGACGCAAGGGATACATTGAAGCAAATGTCCAATATGAAACGACATTGGTTGAAAATGAGCCTTTATATAATGCCCACTTTCATATCGATGAAGGAGAGCAATATAAAATAGGACTGATCCGCGTATTCGGCAATGTCCAGACGCAAACACGGGTCATTTTGCATGAGTCTCTTCTCGTCCCAGGTGAAACATTCGATTCAGCAAAACTCAAGGCAACTCAAGAGCGCCTTGAAAACATCGGTTATTTCAAAAGCGTCAATGTCTATGCTGTGCGCACTCAAGATGATCAATCTCTTGGAGAAAATTATCGGGATGTCTTTATCGAAATCGAAGAAACCACTACTGGAAATTTAAGTCTTTTTGGCGGGTTCAGCACTGCGGATGATGTTTTTGGCGGCCTTGATTTAAGCGAATCCAATTTTAATTACAAAGGACTCGGCCAAATCTTCAAAAAGGGCCTTTCAGCTGTTCGAGGCGGAGGCGAATATGCCCATGCGCGTTTTACTGTTGGCGCCAAGCAAAAGGTGTATTCTATTTCCTGGATGACTCCCTATTTAAGAGACACTCTTTGGAAAGTAGGCTTTGAAATCAATAAGACCGACAGCAGTCTGACATCGGATGATTACGTCATTAGCACCTATGGCGCGACCGTTTATGGTTTTTATCCTTTTAATCCCTTCTGGTCGTTTGGGACAAAATACAGGATCCGCAACGCCGATATCAGCGTAGATCAGGATACTCCTCCAGCAGAGCGCAAACAGGAGAGAAACAGCGGGGTGATCTCCGCAGCGAGTGCTTCGATCAATTACGATTCTACCGATAGCGCGATAAAACCGCATCGAGGATTCCGCTCCCGTGTGGAAGCAGAATTTGCAGGGATCGGCGGCAGCTTTGACTTTTTACGTTTCGCCTACGTCAATACGTACTACACTCCTCTATGGAGAAACGGCATCATGAAATACCGTTGGGAATTGAATTTCATCGATCCTATTTGGAAAACTTCAAGCCCTGAAAAAATCCCGATCAGCGAACGATTTTTCCTGGGCGGCGAAAATTCCGTAAGAGGTTATCGGCCATTCAGTCTTGGTCCCATGTATGCAAACAAAGATCCGAAAGGAGGCATTTCCGCTTCGGTCTTATCTGTAGAATATATGCATGAAGTGTTCCGGTTTTTGGATGCATTTATGTTCATCGATGCAGGTAACGTCTCTCTGCATCGATTCCGCATTCCTTCGTATAAGATGAGCTATGGCTTTGGAATCCGTCTCGAATTGCTCAACCGCGTCCCTCTCACCATAGGTTATGGATTTCCTGTCAATAATGACAACCATAGCCAAGTGCGCAGATTCTTTTTCTCAATGGGCGGACAATTTTGAGAACCCTGACAACAATTTATTTTTTTTGATTTAAAAAAGTGTCAAAGAGTTTATAAATGTTCAAAATGCGCAAGCAAGGAGTTTCCAATATGAATCGAAAATTTATTTTAATTTTTTTGACCTCTTTGGGGTTGTCAGCGGGTGCTTTTGCTGCACCTGATTCTCCAGGATCTTTTGGAATAGTCAATTTTACTACATGCATCACGGATTCTAAATTAGGAAAGCAAGAACAAGCTTCCTTTGATTCTCTGAAAAATCAAATGTCCACTCTGCTCCAAGACACTGAAAAACAATTGAACGATATGCAGACAAAATTCAACGATCCAGAATATTTGGACGGTCTTTCTCCAGAAGCTGAAGATGAAATGAAAACAAAGTTCCGTACTTTGAGCGAAGAACTGAACCGGTATCAGAATCAATATTATCAAGTTCTCAATCAAGCCAACATGCGGATTATTCAGACGATTAGCGCAAATATCAATACCGCTGCTGAAAAAGTGGCCAAAGACAAAAAACTCGCTATGGTCGTCAATAAAGATGCCTGCTTCTTCTATTCCCCTCAATTGGATGTGACTAACTTTATTATCTCTGAAATGGATAAAAGTTTTGATAAAGAAGCTAAGCTCACTGCTTCGGCCAATGAAAATAACAATGCTGAATCGCCAGCAAAAAAATAAGGGCAAGTCGCAGTAATGAGCAAGGAAGCAAAAAAATTCACTCTGAAAGAGCTTGCCGAGCTCACTGGAGCACGGTTGGTCGGAGATGCGAATCATTGCGTCTCCGGTGCAGAAGCACTTGAATCTGCGCATTCTGAAGACGCGTCTTTTTTAGCAAATCCTCTTTATCGCGAAGCGATGCAGCATTCGAAAGCTGGGGTGATCTGCGTTGACCCCAGCATCTCATTGATACAAGGAAAAAACTTTCTAGTATCCCATAGCCCTTCTCTTGCGTTTCAAACAATCGTAAAATTATTTCTCGATCATGAATATAATGAATCGGGATTCAAAGGGATCCATCCTACAGTTGTGATCCATCCCGAAAGTAAGATCGGACAAAATGTAAACATCGGACCTTACGCAGTCGTTGACCGAGGAACAGAAATCGGAAACGATTGCATCATTGGAGCTTTTGTTTCCATTGGACCAGGAGTCAGAATCGGCCACAAGTGCATCATCCATCCTCATGCCGTGATCAGAGAGCGTTGCACCCTCGGCGACCGTGTGATCGTGCAACCAAGCGCCGTCATCGGCTCTTGCGGATTTGGATATGCAACCGATGCGCAAGGCCGTCATACAAAACTGGATCAATTAGGCGCCGTCGTCATTGAAGATGATGTCGAAATAGGAGCAAATACTGCGATCGACCGCGCTCGATTCAAAGACACCCGCATTTGCAGAGGCACCAAAATTGACAATCTGGTGCAGATTGCCCACAATGTCGAATTGGGCCCAGATAACATCATCGTCTCTCAAACAGGAATTGCAGGATCAGTCAAAACGGGGAAAAATGTCGTATTCGGAGGCCAAGTCGGCGTCGTGGGCCATATTGAGATCACCGGTGGAGTGATCGTTGCGGCAAAAGGCGGAATCAGCAAATCGATGAGAAAGCCGGGAAAATACGCCGGCGTTCCCGTGATGCCTCTTGAAGATTACAATCGTCAACAAGTCCAATTACGCAAAATAGGCACTTACGTGAAAAAGATCGCAGAATTGGAAGAACGCCTCCAAGAACTGGAAAATCTGGTCACCTCTTCACATAAAGTGTAACTGAATCTTCTTGAAATTTAAAAAAATCTTTGTCATAGCCTATTACATACCGAACGCGATTCAAAAATTGGTTTTGGGCTGCACCGGCATCTTCATCTTTGCAGCCGCCTGCATCGGACATGTGCTTGCACATGCCCTGCTTCGGCGCCGGCGATAGCCTGCTGCAAATCTGTAGCGCCGGCATTGCTCAAAATCAATTTTTGAAACACGTTCGGTATAGAAAGACCAGATACATGATGGGCGCACATGCTCGATTTTTATTACAAGACGACCAAAGATGATGAATTTCACAACATCGATCAGCCAAGAGAAGGCTGTTGGGTGCATGTCGATCTCGCCTCGATAGAAGATTTAAATCAGATTGCACAATTGACAGGTCTTGAGTATAGCGATCTCCAAGACTGTCTTGATAGATATGAACTGCCGCGCATTGAACGGATAAAAGATCATCTGATTATTTTCATCCGATACCCCAACGATCACGATGCCGGATTTTATACATCCGTTCTGACGATGATTCTCAGCAGCAAGTTCTTTATCACGATTTCTCCTCTGAGGAGCCCTTTCATTCAAAGTTTTTTAATGAGAAAAACGAAGTTAGCGACAGAACAGAGATCCAAAATCCTGATCCATTTACTATTAAAAATGACCCAGGATTTTACCAGCGAGATCAAAAGAGTAAGGCACAATGTCATCAGGCAAGAAAAAGAAATGATCAATGTCGATAGCGATGATATCACCGCATTGACCAAAAACGAAGAGATCCTGAACCAATATCAATCAGCCCTTTCTCCAACAATTCAGGTATTGGCAGCAATTACCTCCGGAAGATATGCCGACCTCTATGAAAAAGAACAAAGCCTTATCGAAGACCTTTTGAATTCAGCGAAACAATCCGAGGACGTCTGCACAAATAACCTCAAGAGCATTCGAAGTTTACGAGATTCCTATCAGATTATTTTTACGAATAATCTCCATAAGACCATCAAATTGCTTACTGCTTTAACCATCATTTTCAGCATCCCTACGATGATCGCAAGCCTCTACGGCATGAATGTCGATCT
>DATIJE010000056.1:0-10100 GCA_035478995.1 Rhabdochlamydiaceae bacterium
TAAAATTGTAGGTTCTTCTTTTCATTCAATGGTCATTTTGGGAGGATCCAATGTATCCATTTCCTTTGTTCGATTTGAAACGGTTATTGAAAACCATCTTTGCCCCGAAAGCAGGAGAAAAATTGTGTATTCTGATCGATTTGAACAATCCAAACGAGGTCATTGATTTTGCTTTTCTCAAAAATGAACATCTTTCAGTGCAACGAATGGCCTATGAAATTTTTTATCAGGAACTGCGCAAAGGGGTGATGCAGGAATTGCAACTAGGCGCTTGCGATTTTTTTGCATTCGAAACGACGGGAGGAAGCAATCTCGAGTTGCCGAACATCGCTATCGCTCCCGATGGACATGCGTTTAATTTGGACCTGGATATCTATCCTGCATACGAGATCATTCTTTGTATCACCATTTATTCTGCGACCGCACCGTTGACCGCTTCTGCAAAGCGGTTCGGGTTTCGGGGTGCGACCATGCACGGTTTGAATCAGATTATTTTGCATACAGGGCTATCGGTCGATTATCATGAGATCAGCCGTAAAGCAGAGATCTTGCGACAGGGGCTGACGTTTGCTGACAAAATGGACATCTCATTCGAGACCGAAGGCCTATCTTCTAATCTCACAATCGAACTAGGCCGGCAAAATGCCCAGAAGAGCCACGGTCTATGTCCGACGTCTCCGGATGTGGTCAATTTGCCGGCTGGAGAAGTCTATTTCGTGCCAGTCGATGCTTATGGAGCATTCCCGATCAAATTTGAAGAAGGAACATTGGGACTGATGCAGGTTGAACATGGCAGAGCCCATACTGTCGAACTTCTACGGGGGAATCAAAATATCATCGACCAATGTCAGGCCAAATTAAATTCGGACCCTGCGACGGGGATATTGGGAGAGCTGGGTTTTGGAACGCAGCAGCTTCCTTTTTCCGGCAGCGATATCCAAGATGAGAAAATTTTTGGCACCTTCCATCTGGCATTGGGAAGAAATGATCACTTGGACGGACATGTCACTGCAAAGCATTTTGTCAATCCGCGCAATGCAACGCACGAGGACATTTTGTTCTCTTCAAATAAAACCCCGGAAATCCAGATAAAGCGGATACAAATGGACCGACATGGCAAAAAGGAAATCTTAATTGAAAATGGACAACCCTCGGATTATTTGTGGAATCTTCTCCAACACGATGTTGTAAGCACATGGATCTAGTTTCTTCCCGATACGAAACCGAGTCTTCTCTAAGCGAGTATCTTTTGTTTCATTATGGGAAGGATCAAGACATCATGCCTTATCATTTTGGACCGGTAAAATCGATTGGTTTCCCAGTCCGCTGCGTGAGCGAATGCCTGGATATCGATGCTCTTCCATCGCAGTCTTCCGCACTTGAATTGGGATGCGCCGTTGGAAGGTCCAGTTTTGAGCTTTCCCGATATTGCACCAAAGTGGTTGCTGTCGATCGTTCTGAAGCTTTTATATCGGCGGCAAAATGCATGCAACAGAATGGCTTTTTGGAATATTCGATTTCCGAAGAAGGGGTGCACCGAAAGACGCAGCTCGCCAAGGTGCCGGAAGGAGTACATCCGGATCGTGTGGCTTTCAGATGCTGTGATGTCATGGATTTAAATCAGGAACAGGACCGATATCATGTCGTTTTGGCAGCGAATTTGCTATGCCGTCTTCCAGATCCGAAAGCTTTTCTTTCCTTTTTGCCAAAGCTGGTATTTCCTCAAGGACAGTTGATTTTGACAACACCGTATTCCTGGCTTGAAGAATTCACTCCGAGATCTCGTTGGCTGGGTGCAGAAGAATCCTATTCGGTATATGAAGAAGAAAAAAAGAATTTAGAATATATTCAAAATATAATAGGAGAATGGTTTGAGCTTGTGCGATATTTTGATCTTCCCTTTTTGATACGCGAACACGTCCGCAAGTATCAATGGGGAGTCGCACAAGCCTCGGTTTGGAAACGAAAATGATTTTTAGTTTATTCACCAAGAAAAAGAGAAGGAAGCCCGTCTTTAAAGTGGGCGGCATGCATCACGATTTAAAAGACATCTACGATCAAATCAATGCCGATTATTTTGAAAATAAAGTGAACCTTCCAATCACCTGGTTTGGGAGCAGAACTTCAAGGCCGCGTGCAAGGCTCACTTTCGGATCTTACAATCCACAAAGCGGGCTGATCAAGATTCATCGCTTATTAGATCTGCCTCATGTTCCGAGATATTTTGTCTCATTTATAGTTTATCACGAGATGCTGCATCATCTTCTTCCTCCCCGAAAGAAAAAAAGAAGAAGGGAGGTCCACCATCAGGAATTTATCGAACGTGAGAGGAAATTTCAGGAATATTCTTTGGCAAAAGAGTTTAGAAACCTACTGGTAAAGGAATATTTCAGGTAATCTTTTTGTGCTTATGATTGTGATTATGGAAGAAGAATCGTTTTGCGACTTCGACTGAAATGATGTAAAAAGCGACGATGCCGCTTAAAATGAGATAATAAACCGGAGGAAGGGGAGCAAGGCCAAACAAATGTGCCAGGGGAGTATAGGGAAGCACACAAGTTAAGATGGCAATAGCCAAAACAGCGACAAGTAGAAGCTTTCCAGGTTTTGAAGTCAAAAGAGATTTCTTGGTCCGGATAGCTAGTACGATCAAAGCTGCGGAAACCACACTTTCGACGAACCATCCGGTGCGAAACAGCGTCTCATCTGTGCGAAGCCACAATAAAAGAACACCGAACGTCAGATAGTCGGCGACTGAACTGATGAGGCCGAACACCAGCATAAACTTACGGATAAAAGGCAAATTCCATTTGACAGGGCGTTTGACGGTGTCATAATCGACCCGGTCTGTGGCAAGGGCCATTTCAGGAAAATCGCTTAAAAAATTTGTCAGAAGTACTTGCTTTGGAAGTAAAGGGAGAAAATTTAAAAAAAGGGAAGCTCCCGCCATACTGAACATATTACCGAAATTTGCGCTGGTGGCCATATACACGTATTTTAAAGTGTTCGCAAAGGTACGCCTGCCTTCTTCGATCCCATCTCGAAGCACGGACAGATCTTTTTCCAACAGGACAATGTCTGCGATTTCCTTGGCTGCGTCTGCGCCGCTGTCGACCGCAATCCCTACATCAGCGCTATGAAGAGCAGAGACATCGTTCACTCCATCGCCCAAAAATCCTACTACATGTCCGGACTTGCGCAGAGCAAGGATGATCCGCTCTTTTTGATTCGGCTCAATTTCGGCAAACACGTTTTTTTGATGTGCGATTTTGAGGAGGGCATGATCATCGATTTTATGGAGCTCTTCTCCGGTGACGAGCGATGTATTGGCCATCCCGAGAAATTCAGATACATGGGCTGCAACGAATCTATGGTCGCCGGTGATAATTTTTACATCAACCCCTTTCGTTTTCAAATCGCCTATGGTTTGAACGATATCGCTCTTGATCGGATCGAAAAAATGGAGGAAGCCAAGGAAAATGAGATTTGTTTCTTTGTCTGTTTCTCCATAGGCCACTGCCAATGTGCGAAATCCTTGTTTACTTTGTTCTTCAAAATAATTTTTAATTTTGTCTTTAAAATTGTTAAGAGGTTGGATTTTCCCATCAGGAAGCTCTATCCGATCGCAGATAGAGAGAATCTCTGGAACGGCTCCTTTTGAGATCAGTAGCTGCTTACCTTCATGTTTCAATAGGATGCTGATCCTTTTGCGCACAAAATCGTAGGGAATTTCTTGTGTTTTACTCCAGGTTGAAACATCGAGTTGGATTCCTTGAAGAATAGCTTGGTCCAGAGGGTTTACGTATCCGGATTGAAAATGAGAATTGAGGAACCCATATTCCGCGGCTTTTGAACTGTCCTCGCCAAGAATATTGGACGTTTTAGCCAATTGGATTTTACCTATCGTGATTGTCCCTGTTTTATCAGTGCATAGAATGTTCATCTGTCCAAAGTTTTCAATTGAGGCAAGCCGTTTGACGACGACCCTCTTTTTGGCCATGCGCCGAGCACCATGTGATAAATTGACACTGATAATTGCAGGCAGAAGCTGAGGAGTCAGACCGACAGCTAAAGCCAAAGAGAACAGGAATGATTCGATGACAGGTTTTTTAAAGTAAATATTGAATGCGAAAATGATGATGACCAGAATCGAAGTGACCTCCAGCAGAAAATACCCGAATTTGCGAACGCCGAGCTCGAAGGCTGTTTCCGGAGGAGTGAAGCGAGTGCGATCTGAAATAGAACTGTATTGAGTATTGCACCCGGTTGCGATCACGATTGCTTTGGCCATGCCGCTTGAGACCATCGTTCCAAGAAAGATGGCATTGTTCTGTTTCATAAAAGAGGCGGCTGAAGAGGCATCTCCAGGCTTTTTTTCAACCGGAGCACTTTCTCCGGTCAAAGTAGCTTCATCGACAAAAAAGTAATTGGTCTCGATCAAAATACAATCGGCGGGCACGAGGTCTCCAGCTCTTAAAATAAGCACATCTCCAGGAACGATTTGTTCATGGGGAATGTCGATTTCTTTTCCATTTCTCAACACAGAAGTTCTGCTTTCGACGATCTGCATCAACTTGGCAAGAGAGTTGATCGCGCCCCGCTCTTGAAAAAAACCAAGCAGCCCGCTTAGAATCACGATGGCAAAGATGATGATGGAATCCGCTTTATCCCTGAGAAAAAAAGACAGGATGGCGGCTCCGATCAACAACAGGATCAATGGGCTTTTGAATTGAGAGACAAAAAGAATGAGCCCTTTCCAACGTTTTGGAGATTTTAGTGTATTAGGCCCATACTGACTGAGACGCTTCTCGGCTTCTTCGTTTGAAAGGCCCTCCTGTGCGCTTCCAAGACGGGTGTAAATCTGGTCTAAAGGCAATTGTCCAATAGAAGAATATTCCATAAGATCCTATATATAGGATATAGGGTTTTTTTTATGACGATTAAAAACGCCAGATGCAGGATGTATTGAAATGACCGACGGCATACAAGAGAATGGACCACCTGCTCCTCCGCCTCATCATCCAGCATGGAAAATCCGCTTTTCAATTGGCTTGGTCATGCTTGTTCTTGCTTTTTTGGGCATGATCATCACCGATATAAAATTGGAATGGGCTTGGGGATATTGGCAGGTTATCGTTCCTGTATACGCTGCCTTGAGCATTGTTTTAAGCTTCTATTTGCGCCATATGAAATTGAGAACAGCGGTTGTGACTATTTGGTGCGAAGTTCTTCATTGGGGAGGTTTGATCGGCGCCGTTTTTCTGATTGCGTTTCTCGTAAAAATTGGCTTTGTCAGTCGATTCCAAGCCGGTGTAGAAGTGCTGGTCCTGCTAGCTTTGGCTACATTTTTGGCAGGAGTCTATTTCGAACCGGTATTCATGCTTGTCGGTCTCATCTTAGGTCTTTTAGTCATGGCTGTGGCTTTGGTCACTCAGAATGTATACCTGGTTTTGATCCCTCTCGCATTGATCGCATTAGTTGCACTGGTTTTAATCTCAAGACGCAAAAAACATCAGACCCCTTCCCAATGAACTTTAACCCGAGATTACGTGGCAATCTTGGGTTTAAAAAAAGACAGGATGCCTGCAGCTACAAATACCATGGCTGCCGCAATGACATGAAAAAAGATCGGATCGAGGTTCCCTAAAATGCTTCCGATGATTGGAACGATGAACCAGCCGAGGGACATCATCGATTGGCTAAGGCCCATGGCTCTTCCCTGCATCTTTTCTGGAGATGCCAAAGAGATGAGATTTAAAGAATTGCTCAAAGCAAATGCCGCTCCAATGGCAGACACCCAATAAACTGCGGAAAAAATCCAAAACGAAGCCCCAAAGGATGAGAAAAGAATAAAAATTGCGGTCCAGCTCAATCCAATTAAACCCGTTCTCCAGCTCGAAATCCGCTGCAGCAAAAATGGATTTACGAAGGATCCTCCACATACCCAAAATAATCCTTGGATAATCAGCGCCCATGAAATGAGCTGTTGTCCGACACCGAATTTTTCGATGCTGAAAGCTCCGTACCATTGGACGGAAAGTCCCCATCCGATAGTCCAGAAAAGAAGGACGACAAAAAACGGGCGCATGGCCCGGACTTCAAGAGAGATTTTAATATCTTTCAATGCTTTCAATAACTCGATTTTAACCGTTTTTTCTCCTTTGTGCGTTTCGATGAGATAATAATAGATTGCCAAAAGACTCAATATGGAAAGAAACGCGGTGATCCAGAATGGAAGCGCAGGATTGAAATAAGGAGAGATTTTTGGATCGGAAAGATATCCTCCGACGATCATGGCGATCGGCCAGCTTACTCCCCATACCACTCCGACCAGGCCATAATTTTTCCCTCGGGTTTTTTCATCAGGGCTAAGATCGGCGATCGATGCCAGGCAGATGCTTAAATTTCCTGCAAAAAAGCCTGTGAACAATCTGCTGAAAATCAATAGATAAACATGATGGATGTCTATTGCTATTGCAGAAAGGCAATACCCGATAGTCGTTCCAACAATACTGACGTAAAAAGCAATTTTGCGACCAAAACGGTCGGCATAATCTCCGAGGATCGGAGCTCCAAAAAATTGCGTAAATGGGAAAGCGGCAAATAACACTCCTAAAATCAAATTGCGAAAAGTCAATGCGGTTTCAGGGGAGAGCATTCCATAGGAAGAATCCAGGATCAATGGCGCGAACAGGATGAAAACGATCCCAAATCCGAAGTTGTCCAAAGAGGCGACAAAAAAAATGGCGAAAAGAGAGCTTCTTCTATGATGGCGGGACACATTTTTTACATTCATGAGCGCGCTCTGAAAAAATGGTCTTAACCACTTTTACGATCTTCGTAAGGATCGGGTTTCATCAAGGAACCCTGACCGCCGTTGAAAACACCTTTAAATGGTTGGAAAATTTTTTGCAGTGTTCCTTGGCCAGGATTTTGTAAGATATTCTCCAGCATATCCTGCAGATTTTCCATACTGAATACTTGACGAAGCATTTGATTGACGATTAGACGTGTAATTTGTTCTGTAGGCAGCCCGCCTTCGCTTGTGACGTTGTCGAATTCCATGCGGTCTACAGGCTTCAGTCTTTGGATCTTACCTCCTCCTTTCTCGTATACAAGGTCGATGTTGATATTGGTCGCGATCAATTTTTTTATGAGAACAGTGCGAGGATTTTTTTGCTCTGAAGTTTTGGTGGATTCTTTAAAGTTGTTCATAATGGTAGACCAATTTCCTTTTTTGCTTCCCATGTACTCGAATTCAAGTCCTAGATAAACATTAGAAAGGTCGACTTCATCGATCACAATTTGTTTGTGCATGTAGTTCATGAGAGGAGCTCGGATCAGGATTTTATCTGTTGAAAATGCTTTGGGGAGGATGGAGCCTTTTGGATTGCCTATTTCCAACTTATCAATTTCAATGGAACGCATACCAAGATGCACATCTTCGATCTCAACTGGAACTTTCATTTTTTTAGAAAGGGAATTGGCAAGCATGTCAGGCACGCGGGACCAGGTGACAAAGAAAATAACTATAATTGCAACAATCACAATAACAATAATCGTTACCAAGCTTTTAAGAAATATTCTCATAAGCACCCTTATAATTATTTCTTTGTTGTTAAATCTAATATTATTAAAATATTTTATATAGATCAAGGGGATTTGGTTTTCCCAGTCGTGCCCGTGCCCGAGTGCGTGCCCGTGCCCGAAAAAAAAAGAGGCGTTTCCCCTAGGAAAACGCCTCTTTGGAAAAAATGAATGGGCGAACGTTTAGTAATCAGCTCCATGCATTGCATGACCCGCTGCTTTTTCGTCGGCTTCTTCAGTGATGATCGCCTCGGTCGTAAGGAGCAGGGCAGCGATGGATGCTGCAAGTTCAATAGTTAGGCGTACGACCTTCGTTGGGTCCACGATTCCTTTTTTGAACATATTGCCGTATTCGTCCGATTGGGCATCCCAACCGTCATGCATGTCCATTCCGGCTACTTTTTGCACTACGATGGAACCTTCTTTTCCAGCATTTTCCGCGATCTGGCGGATCGGGTAGCTGATCGCTTTGATGACGATCTCGACGCCGAGTTTCTCATCTCCTTTGAGAGCTTTAGCGAGTTCTTCAAGAGCAGGAATGCAGCGGATGAATGCTGTACCGCCTCCAGGAAGAATCCCTTCTTCTACCGCAGCTTTAGTCGCATGATGAGCATCGTCCACACGGTCTTTTCTCTCTTTGACTTCTATTTCCGTAGCTCCGCCGACTCGGATGATACCGACTCCGCCGCTGAGTTTAGCAAGGCGTTCTTGAAGTTTTTCACGATCGTAGTCTGAAGTGCTTTCCTCGATTTGACGCTTGATCAGAGCGATGCGCTCACGGATCGCTTCTTTTTTGCCGGCTCCATCGACAAGAGTCGTGTCTTCTTTTTTGACGACGGCCTTTTTGACTTTTCCAAGCATGTCGATCGTGACGCTTTCCAGTTTAATGCCTAATTCTTCACTGATGAATTGGCCTCCGGTCAAGATGGCGATATCCTGCAGGATCGCTTTACGACGGTCGCCGAATCCGGGCGCTTTTACTGCGCACACTTTCAGTCCTGCACGCAAGCGGTTCACAACGAGTGTGGCAAGAGCTTCGCCTTCGACGTCTTCTGCGATGATCAATAGAGGACGTCCACTTTCTGCGACAGTTTGAAGAATAGGCAGGAATTCTTTCATCGCAGCGATTTTTTTCTCGTAAATCAATATATAAGCGTCTTCAAGGACCGCTTCTTGAGCTTCGGGACTGGTGATGAAATAAGCTGAGAGATAGCCTCGGTCAAAATTCATTCCTTCAACTACATCCAGCGTGGTTTCAAAACCCTTGCCCTCTTCTACAGTAAGCGTTCCATCTTTGCCAACTTGTTCCATGGCCTTCGCGATGATTTCACCGATCTCGACATCTCCATTAGAGGAAATGGTTGCGACCTGGGCAATTTCCTTGCGGTCTTGTATCGGTTTGCTCATTTTTTGAAGGTTGGCGGTCACTTCTTTGACGGCTTTTTCGATCCCTCTTTTGATCTCCATGGGATTTGCCCCTGCAGTGACGTTGCGCAGGCCTTCGCTGTAAATCGCTTCGGCGAGTACAGTTGCAGTCGTCGTTCCGTCGCCGGCCTTGTCAGCAGTCTTGCTGGCCACTTCCTTGACCATCTGGGCGCCCATGTTTTCTTGCTTGTCTTCCAGTTCGATCTCTTTGGCAACCGTGACGCCGTCCTTTGTAATATGAGGAGCCCCATAAGCTTTGTCGATCACGACGTTGCGTCCTTTAGGACCTAGGGTGACTTTAACCGCAGCAGACAGAGTGCGCACCCCTTTTAGAATTTTTTGGCGGGCCTCTTCTTTAAATTTAATGTTTTTTGCAGCCATATTCGACCTTCCTTTTATATTTTTAGTTGATTATTGCAATGATATCATCGGCATTGACAATGACATAGTCCTCATCATTGAGAGTGACTTCCTGGCCGGAATATTTGTCCATGAGGATCGTGTCTCCGACTTGTACGGGGATCGGTATGAACGTTCCCTCTTTAGTGCTTTTGCCTTCGCCGATGGCCACAACTTTTGCGGTCTCTTGTTTTTTCTTAGCAGTATCGGGCAGGATGATCCCGCCTTTTAATGTTTCTTCTTGCTCAAGGCGTTTAGCAACAACGCGGTTTCCAATGGGTTTCAAAGTGATTTTCTTTTCGGTTTGTTGTGCCATTTTTATCTCCTTTTTCTTAAAAAATATTTTATGTTTATAAGGCCGTTTGCTGCAGTCCAGGCAATCCAGCTTCTTTTGGACATTGAGTTTTTATCATTCCAGAATTTTAGTAAATGGGGATATTTTTTACAACTAAAATTAGCACTATAAGTCTTTAATTGCTAAGGCTTCAAATTGTATACAGTTTTTTTTACTCAGGACTATAGCTTTTAGGCTTCTTGACTTAAGCTGTAAAATCTGAATAATGATAGGATTTTCTAAAATTAAATATTAGGTAAAGCGATGGTTCAAGAGCGCAATGCAATTCCAGTCGAAGATAAATGGGACGTCGAAGCATTATATCCAACGTTGCAAAATTGGGAAGAAGACATGA
>DATIJE010000057.1:0-2696 GCA_035478995.1 Rhabdochlamydiaceae bacterium
TTTGCCTGGAAAAAGATGACTGGTCAGTTGCTTTTCGTATATCCGCTGGATCTGGTTCGAAAGCGGAATGGAATGACACCTGTCGTCATACACTCCAGCTATGCGCAAGATGGTGGTTTTTTTTATTTTGCCCCGTTCTTGATGAATCAGCAATTCTGTTTGGACTTTGGACTTAGGATAAGACCATTTTGGGTCGATGGGAGAATTTTCATTGATCCGTTGCCCCACTTCGCATGGCGCATGGACCAGCATCGTACTCGAAAAAATAAACTGATCGACTTCAAAATCTTGAAGATGTTTTAAAAGGCGTTCCGTTCCTCGGATCGTAATCCTTTCGTAATTGGAACTATGCTCTTGAGTAAAACTATAATAGGCAGCCAAATGGATCACAGCCGCGATCCGATTTCCATATTTTTTAACTTTCGCCATTCCTTCTTTGACGCTTTCATCGGAAGCCATATCCACAGACAAAAAATCAACATCAGGAAGATGGCCGGCTAAAAGGACATCGAATCCAACAATCTCGTATTGTTGAGAAAACCGTTCTGCAGCCTTAAACCCTATTCTCCCGCTGCTTCCGGTGATTAATATCACTTCTTTTCGATTGTTCATTTTGACCTCGAGGTCCTTCAAAGATCTTTTTCCTCATATTCATCATGTGTTATAAATAATTCAAGCGCGATAAATAGAGAAAGTAAATGAATGATGAAAAAAGGATGTTCTTTGGAGTGGAGATTGCAGCAGCTTGGCCCTCTCCCCTTCCTTCGGGCCGCATGGTCCCAGAAGAGTCCAGGCACATCACATTAGCTTTTTTGGGCAATCATTCCGTTTCTCATTTAACGAATCTTCTCCCGCAAATTCCAAAACCGGATTTTCGGATTGGGATCGTCGGCATATGCGATGATTTTATTTTTCTTCCCAAACGACACCCTCGAGTGATTGCAGGACATGTGAAATGGCTGGAAGAAGAGAATGCTTTACAAACGTTTCAAAAAAAACTGGCCGACTGGCTCAGAACGGAAAATTATCAGATCGACACTCGTGATTTTCTGGCCCATATCTCCATTGCACGAGAACCGTTTTCAGACGATGACTGGAAAAATGCCTTTTCAGAATTTCCCGTCTTCATCAAAGCGATCCATCTCTATGAAAGCGTAGGCTCTTTGACATATGTACCACTTTGGAGCCATCTTCTTTTTTCGCCTTTCGAAGATTTGGAACACACTGCTGACATCGCATACGTGATACGTGGGGAAAATCTGGAGCAGCTCTACTTGCATGCACAAATGGCACTGGCATTTGAATGTCCTGCTCTTACTGCATACTTATCAAATACGACCCCAAACTCTCTCGATGACATTGTCTTTGGCCTCAATGAAATTGTGGCACAGGCAGACCAAGAGGTCGGCGCTCCATTTAAGGCTGTGAGTTTTCATGGGAACATAGTAAAACAAAACAATCAATTACTCGAATGGGAGATGATCGTCGATGTTTGATCTCAAACAAATCGCGCCCGCGACCTATCTGTTGCCTAAAAAAGAGGGAATGCGTGTTCCAGGACTGATTATCGCTACGGAAAAATTGATTGAGGAAATCGATTTTGACAAACCTCTCGAGCAGGTATGCAATGTCGCTTATTTGCCGGGCATTGTGGGCTATAGCATCGCGATGCCTGACATCCATTGGGGATATGGGTTTCCGATAGGCGGAGTCGCAGCCATGGACGCAGAAACAGGCGTGATCAGCCCTGGAGGAGTCGGTTATGATATCAACTGCGGAGTCCGACTTGCCGTCGTTCCGGAAACATTTGCCCATCTGACAGAAAAAATCAAAGAACAGCTCATCCATCGGATTTTTGCGCTCGTTCCCTCCGGTGTAGGCCGAGGACAGAAAAAAATCCAAGGCTTGAGCGATCAGGATTACCGAGGACTTCTGGAACAAGGAGCCAAGTGGTCTGTAAAGCAAGGCTATGGATTCAACAAAGATTTGGAGCACATTGAAAGCAATGGAGTCATCGAAGACGCTGATTTCGATGCTGTGTCCCCTACGGCAAGATTTCGAGGCAAAGTTCAACTAGGAACGATAGGATCAGGCAACCATTTTGTCGAAATCGGGGAAGTGCAAAAGATCTTTCTCCCAGAAATCGCTGCAGCGTGGGGAATCGAAGAAGGAATCACTTATATCCTCGTCCATTCCGGCTCCCGAGGTTTTGGCCACCAGGTCTGCCAGGATTCGTTAAATACATTCATCAAACAAGGCTATGCCGAAGGCCTCCCTGATCGCCAGCTCGTTGCAGCCCCGATCCACAGCGAAGCCGGACAAACCTATTTTCGCGCGATGGCCGCAGCAGCCAATTTCGCGTTTAACAACCGGCAGCAAATTCTACATGAAGTGAGGCAAGCATTTCAGGAAGTCCTCCACATCAATCCGGAGAATATCCCACTCATTTATGATGTCTGCCACAATATCGCAAAATTCGAAACACATGAAGTGGACGGAAAACCAAAAAGACTGTGCGTCCATCGCAAAGGAGCCACACGTGCTTATGGGCCCGGAGCTGAAGAATTGGCCCCCATTTTCAAAAAGACAGGACAACCAGTGCTTGTACCTGGAGACATGGGAAGGGCGAGTCATTTGATGGTTGGACTTGGTAATCCTTTGACCTGGTGCAGCTCTTGTCATGGAGCGGGCCGCGC
>DATIJE010000058.1:0-7003 GCA_035478995.1 Rhabdochlamydiaceae bacterium
TGCTTGCTGCGGCAAATGGTCAAGGTGGGCAATCCCAAGCAAGAAGCCAGATGTCCAACTCCGGAATCGTTTCCAATCATGTAACCGGATTCGGAAATAAATACCGCTCGATCTTCCAAAGATGGTAATTCCGGGGTTTCGCATTGTAATTGAAATGTCTTTTTTTCTTCCGATGTCACAAGCAAGACAGGTTCATAACCGGCATTTCTAAGCCGATCGCTTAATTCTAAATATTTTTTCAGAGGCCAGTTTTTCCCGGCTCTTGAACTCGTAGGATGGATCACTATTCGTGAGGGATAACGGTGGGGTATCACATCATTTGGAACCTGGATTCCATTATTTTTAACAACGTGGGACAGTTTCAGAATGTCCCTGCAAAAGGTTTCGAGATTATCTACAAATGGGCGACTCCCATTAAAACATCCATTTTCCCAATAAGAATAATCCGCATTTGATGTAGCGATAGGATTCAATACTGTTGTCTTTTCAGCATAATGTGTTTCACAATAAGTGAGGATTTCCTTCATCCACTCTGACTTCTCCAAAAATATATAGAAATGATCGAACTCTGCGAGAACGGAAGGCATTTGGTCGCGATTGGGGAACTCACGGATCTTTAAAAGCGGAAACCAGGATTGCAATTGGTTCAAAAAAGGGTGAAAAGCAACGACTTCATAACCGTTAAGAGATAAATTGTGGGCGAGCACTAATGAGATCAATCCATCGCCTAAGCCTAAACAGCTAAATACTGCGCATTTTCTCTTCATAAGGTAAAACCGCTTTACATTTGTAATATAGGAGATTATTAAAATAAATCAAATATGAGAATAAAACAACTAGTTTATAGACAAAATATTCATTTATAGTTATTGATAAAATTATGAATGAACTATTCCTTAGCCAACAAAAAAGTTTAGGGATCAAGCAGAATCCAAATCTTCTGCTATCGATCGCAATGCAGCAAGCGTTTAAAGTTCTGCAAATGCCCGTGTTAGAGTTGTCTGAATGGCTGAAAATTCAGATCGAGCAAAATCCTGTTCTGGAATACGAAGATAGTCTAGAAATTCAGGAAGATAGGATCGATTCCTATTCTGATGCAAAGGAATTAGACTTTGAGCAAAGTCGATTTGAAGTTTTGGAAGGAATGGACGATCTTTTTCAGGAGAGCGCGTTCTCCGAAAGCAAGGATTGGTCAAAAATTCAGGAAGAAAAGCGGATTAAAAATTTTCAAGAAACTCTGATCCCTTACAGACTTTCTCTATATGAATATTTGATGCAACAGGCCAAACAGATCTTTTATACCGATGTAGATCTCGAAATAGCGGAAACCATTATCGGCAATCTAGATGAACGGGGATTCCTAAATCATTGTTTCTCAACTATCGAACCTGAAAAAATAAATCCCATTTTAACAGTGATCCAAACGTTCGATCCCCCTGGAATCGGAGCTAAAAATCTTCAAGAATCCTTGCTCATCCAATTAAAGATCCAGGGCAAAGGATCCTCTTTTGCTTATCGGATAATCGATACTCACTATGATGACCTAATTCATAATCGCATTGCATCCATCCAAAAAAAGCTAAAATGCTCTGCTAATGATTTAAGGATGGCCATACAAACAGATATCGCTCCTTTGGACATCAATCCTGGATATCGTTTCCATTTTGAGCCCTTTCAATCCATAGTACCGGATATTTTGATCAAAAAAGAAAATGATCAATGGTCGATCACCATCAATGAAGAGATGCTTCCACAATTTAAAATTACATCCTCTTGCTTTAAAGCATTTACTTTTGATGAATTATGTCTCAGTGAAAAGCGTTACATAAGAAGGCATGTCGCATCTGGAAAATGGCTGCATCGGATCATTCAGCGCCGTCATAAGACCTTAAAAAGCATTGCCTCCTGTCTGATTCAAAGGCAAAGCGCCTTTTTCAATGGAGATAAAAAGGAACTCGTTCCGATGACAATGTCAGAAATTTCACAGGAACTCGGAATGCATGAATCTACCGTTGCCCGCGCTATCTCGGAAAAATACCTTTCCTGTCCTCAAGGCCTTTTTCCTATGCGCAGTTTCTTCACAGCAGCTCTTACGTCTGAATCAGGAGAAAAAATATCTAACTTTACCGTAAAGCAGACTCTTGCAAAAATCATTCGACAAGAAGATAAGGATCGCCCCTTATCTGATCGAGAACTCTCCACCGAAATCAAAAAAATGGGTATGCCTTGCGCAAGAAGGACAATCGCCAAATATAGAAAGTCTTTGAAAATTGGCCCTGCTTCGTGTCGGCGTGGAATTAGGGCGAAAAATAAGCGAGGGAAAGAAGTCTCCATCTGAGAGAATTCTTCCTTTGTGCTCTGATGTATTGTCGAATTTCATTGGGCTTCATCTTGGCAAAGAGAGAAATTTCTTTGTCAGTCAATCTAAACAGTACTGCTTGAGAACGATCTAAATGTTTCAAACATGGGCAAATGTTTTTTTCGCATTGGGCAAATGTATAATGAGTCCTGAGCAGTCTCAGCAGGCCTATCCCTATCAGTAACCATGGGAGATAAAATAACGCGTCCATTACAGAATTGTCCGCTATGAATAAGCGGGTGATTTGTACTCCAAGAGGAACCAGCAGCATAAAGACAAAAAAATAGGATTCCCACGAACTCCGGAAGAGCGGGCCGAACCATTTTCTCAAAACACTCTTGGAAGTTCTATAAGCTAAAAATTCCTCGAATTTCGGCTCATCGAACATCATGCGAGAAGCGTGAAGGGCCTCATGTGCCAAAACTTCATCGAGACTGTATATGCCGAGATGATGATGCTTTTTAAATGTTCTCTTCAATTGCAGGACAGGGAGTTTGATCCCATCCTCTGTATCGCAAATCCAGGCAGCAGCACCTTGCCAGAAAGGCAATTGTTTATTGGAGTAAAATCCTGGGACCCAATCTGTAGACACATCGAACAATTCATGCGTCAAAATTTGCGCGCCTTTCCAATCATCCTCTACTATCGGCTCTTTCAAAGATAACATTTGTTCAGCCGAAATCTGTCGAAGACGATCCACTCGATTCAAAAATCCTTGTTCGTCTTCTTGAGGTCCCGGAATAAACCCTTTTTGGTTCAATGACAAAAGATCCGTATCGGAAATCATTTTTTTATCTCTAGATTGATATTTGGCAAAGTGTCTTTGTTATTTTCAATTTTTTTCCACTCATCGCTCTCTTTGCTCGTCAGGTCTTGCAAAGCCATAAAATCAGCCCGATAATCTAGGTAGGCTATGAAAACACCTGTTGATGCAATCAGCAGAAAGGCAATGCCGATCTTTTTTAGAGTTCCTTGCATGCCTTTATTCACTTTTTTCTCTTTTTTCGATCCTATAATGTCTAAGATACAATATGATTAAAATAAGAGTTATAAGACAATTGATTTCCATAAATAAAGTCAAAGAACTGATTTTTTTATTTATGCTGGCCTTGTGCTGTTTATAACTCTCTAAAAGCTCTTTTAATGGATCTTCAGGCACAGGATCCAGCCAAGTTGCAGCATATTTGTGCGAGGCAAGCACGAATCCTTTTTCTTTGAATATTTCCATCGTATTTTCAGGAATAATCCTATCGGGGGAGAAAAAAGAGGCAGGAAAAATGATATCGACATTCCCTTTCTGATCGATCCCCTCTTTTGTTCCCAAAGTAAAGCTATTGAATGAGCGAGTAATGACTCTCGAAAAATTGCTTTTGGCATCATTTGCTGGATAGAACTCTTCAACGGCACTCCAATTTTTCTTCACGAATTCCATAGTGGATTTTAGAACCGGATGCTGTGCTTTGGAGCCAAATAGTGCGTTGCTAGGAAAGAATTTAGCAGGTAATTTTGCATTTCGATGAGGAGGTTCAAGTCCTGCGTAAAAATCGTACGTTCCATGCAATTGATCAAAAGAATGATAACATTCGACATCATGGTCGACATAGGTGCCCCCTTCATGATAAAGGATTTCATAACGCAACAGATCGGACTTTTCGGCATAATTGTCGGTTTTATCGATCAAATCCTTGCAGAAAGTTAAATCCACTTCATCGATTAAATGCCTTTCCATCCCTTTGATAGGACAATCCCGTTCAGCAGAATCGGTCCAAAACTTCATGGTCCATTCTGGATGGTATTTTTTCCAGGATTCAACATATTTGATGGATTCTTGAGGAAAAGAATGGGGGCCTATCCAGATAAAATGAAGAACTTTGGGTATTTTATCCTGTTTGCTTCCATCTTCTTGCAAAAGAAGACAATTTTTTAAATATATTTTTTTATAAAAATCCAACTCTTGGACGTCCTTCTTTCTCACTTTATACCAGAGAATTGTGCGGCTTCCTTCCAAGATTTCAAAGTCGGAGAGTTTGGTTTCAGAAGAAACAGCGGATATTGAAAATGATGATAGAGCGACGAATAAAACCAACAAGAATTTCATGAAACAGTCCTGTTCTTTGAAAATTTAGTTTTTGTGAGAACAAATATTATAATAATAAAACAAATCAAATTAGCAATCCCTAAAACTCCGCAAATTAGCATAATCTTATTTGTTTTTTTTGAAAGGAGCATCAATCTTTCTCTGGCCATTTTTTCAAATTTGGTCTCATTTTCAAACCATGTCCCTGCATACAAATGACGGGCCAATAAGGCCGAAGAATCGTTCGGGGCATTGAAGTAAAAGGCCGGGAATACGATGTCTTTATTATTGTTTTGATCGATTGAGTTCTTCACAGACTCAAAAAATGCTGAAAATGTGCGATTGGCGACTCGTGCGATGATAGATTCTTTATCCTGGCCGGGATATTGCTTTTCGATCCCATCCCATTTTTCTTCTAGCCATTGCATGCAATATTGCAGAATCGGATGGCCTGGCCTGGATGCGATCAAATTATTTGTCGTATGGACAGCAGAGCTCAACCATTGAGATGTAGGCATTTCCAGTCCGCAATAAAAATCGTAACTTTGATTGAGAGCATCGAAAGCATGAATGCAAAACACATCGTGATCGACATAAATGCCGCCTTGCTGATCGAGAATTTCGTAGCGTAGGAGGTCTGATTTTTCCGCAACATTTCCCGATTTGAGAAAATAATCGGAAAGCTTAGTGAATTTAAAATCTTTGATCAGTTTTTGGTGCATCTTAGGATGGGGAAGAGGTCTGTTCCGATCCGTCCAGAATGTATATTCCCAATCTGGATGATTATCGATCCATGATTTGACATTTTTGATCGATTCATGTGGAAAATCTTTGGGACCTAACCAAATAAAATGGATGATTTTAGGTATTTTGCAGACAGAATGGGACTCAAAGAGGAGCGGCTTGTTCTTCTCGTATAAAGTTTTGAAAAATGTGAGAGTTTCAAAATCCTCCGAGCTCTGCAAACTCGTCCAAGAAGGCAACTCCTTTCCCATCAATGTTTCAAAATCCAGGGTTTTAGGAGGACGATTTTCTTTTTTATCGCAACCTACAAAAAGCAAACAGACAATAACAAGTGATAAAAGGGTTTTCATTTTTCAGGTTTCTTTATTTTAAGGTGGACATGTCAATTACGAAACGGTATTTCACGTCTCCTTTTTTCATCCGGTCAAAGGCTTCATTCACTGTATCGATGGAGACTAACTCGATGTTGGCGAGCACGTTGTGTTTTGCGCAAAAGTCAAGAAGCTCTTGCGTTTCTTGAATCCCGCCAATTAGGGAGCCCGCCAATTTTCTTCGCTTGGTTATTAATGGATCGGCTTTAAGCATAGTATAAGGTTCGGAGGGCAAGCCGACCAGGCACATTGTCCCATCCCGTTTCAAAAGCTCTAGATAGCTGTTCAAGTCATGAACAAAAGCGACTGTATTTAGGATAAAATCAAAACTTCCTGAATGTTTGCTCATTTCGTCACTCTGTTTAGAAAGGACTACCTCATCCGCTCCCAGCTTATGGGCTTCAGCCGCTTTTCCCGGAGACGTTGTAAATACCGCGACATGGGCTCCCATGGCATGTGCCAGTTTGACACCCATATGACCCAACCCACCGAGTCCGACAATCCCAACTTTGGATCCATTGCCTACTTTCCAATGTTTTAGAGGAGAATACGTTGTAATGCCTGCGCATAAAAGGGGGGCCACACCGGAAAGGTCCTGTTCTTTAAACTGTTTGGGTATCCGTAATACGAACTTGTCGTCCACTGCGATCTGCTTTGAAAACCCTCCATAGTTAACTGCCCCTGTCTTGGGATCTAGACTATTGAAGACCAAAGTGAACCCTTTGTCGCAATATTGCTCTAAATGATCGCGGCAGCTAGGACAGCTCTGGCAGCTGCCGATGATGCATCCGACTCCGACAAGATCATTCTTTTTGAAAGCGGTCACAGCTTTTCCTACTCTGCTGACCCGCCCGACAATTTCGTGACCGGGTACAACCGGATAAATGGTTGTTTTCCATTCATTGCGGGCGACATGTAAATCACTGTGACAGATACCGCAGAACAAGATGTCGATCAGGACATCGTGTTCCCGTATTTCGCTCCTCTCGAATGTAAATGGTTCAAGAGGAGAGGTTGCTGACATCGCAGCGTAGCTAGTAGTTTTCATTGAAGATCCCTCTTTTTAAAAAGTAGAATGAAGCCCGTGCTGTTTACAGCCAATATTACAATTCCAAGCAAATATAACTTGTTATTTTTATGATTTATTTTTCCTAGGGCTTTTTCAATGTCTTTTTCCCAAGGTTCTTTTTTTCCTTCCTCCTCCGCCCATGCGTTTGCGAAGAAGTGCTTTGAATAGAGAGGAGAAATTCCAGATTTAGCAAAAAAATAAGCGGCAGGCAAAACAATGTCCGCATTTCCATCTTTGTCTACAGTATCTTCCAAAGCCTTGGTCAACGCGATATAGGTTCTCTGCAGGACGAGTTCTGCCTTGGAAAAGGGGTCATTCCCTTTAAATTGAGCATGGAGCGGCTCCCATCTTCTCCCAATGATTTCTAGAATTCTTTTCAATAC
>DATIJE010000059.1:0-2856 GCA_035478995.1 Rhabdochlamydiaceae bacterium
AATCGATCAGAATACACAATTTTTCTCCTGCTTTCGGGGCAAAGATGGTTTTCAATAACCGTTTCAAATCGAACAAAGGAAATGGATACATTGGATCCTCCCAAAATGACCATTGAATGAAAAGAAGAACCTACAATTTTAAATCAAATAAAAATTTTACGCAAATGATTAGTAAAAAATATTTTTTAATTATGAAATTTTCGTGAAAATGAATTACGATCAGCATATGACTCTCGATATTTCTCGTGCAAGACAGGAAACGCCCGGATGCGAGCATGTACTGCATTTCAACAATGCAGGCGCAGCGCTGATGCCCGCTCCTGTGATCAAAGCTGTAAATGAGCATTTTTTGTTAGAAACTCAAATTGGAGGGTACGAAGCTGCAGATGCTGCTGCGGAAACAATCCATCATTTTTATAAAGCAGCTTCCAGCCTCATCCACTGCTCCCCTCATGAAATTGCCTTTATCGAGAATGCGACACGCGCTTGGGACATGGCTTTTTATTCTCTCTCCTTTAAGCCCGGCGACCGGATCGTGACCGCAAATGCGGAATACGCCAGCAATTACATCGCCTTTTTACAAATTGCAAAAAAGTCGGGAGTGGAGATTGCAATCGTCCCGGATGATGAATACGGACAGCTCTCATTGTCGGCTTTGAAAGAGATGATTGATTCTCGAGTCAAACTCATCGCAATCACGCATGTCCCCACCCAAGGCGGGCTGATCAACCCCGCTGAAGAAGTAGGAAAAATTGCAAGGTCCGCGGGAATTTTCTATCTTTTAGATACGACCCAGTCTATTGGCCAAATGCCGATAGATGTGGAAAAAATACACTGCGATGCTCTCTGCGCCACAGGAAGAAAATATCTTCGAGGGCCAAGAGGCACCGGCTTTTTATATGTCAGACGAGGCAAAATGGAGCACATGGAGCCTCCATTTTTGGACCTTCATTCCGCAACTTGGACCGCACGGAATCAATATCAAATTAAAAAGGATGCTTCCAGATTTGAAACCTGGGAAAGAAATTACTCTAATTTGATCGGTCTAAAAGCTGCTATCGAATATGCCCAATCATGGGGAATTGAAAACATTTGGAACAGAATTCATTTTTTGTCAGAACAATTAAGAAAAAACATCTCTTGTATTCCGCACATAAAAGTCCGAGATCTCGGTCAGAAGAAATGCGGAATCGTCACTTTTACCGTAGAAGGAATAGATAGCGTCCTGATCCGTCAAAAATTGAAAGAAAGCAAAATAAATGTTTCAGTATCATTGCCTGAATACGCAAGGCTGGACCTTGAATCGAGACACCTGCCCAGCCTCGTCAGAGCTTCGGTCCATTACTATAACACAGAAGCAGAAATAGACCGTTTTTGCGATGTTATCGCCGCCCACGCCGGATGATCCAGAATCCAATACCGACGGCAATCAATACAAAACCGCCAATCGCATACCACATCATGCAGTAGTTGTAGCGGCCAGTGAATTTATCGATAAAAGACCGATCCGATTGACACGTGGAAAAAATGCCGAAAAACAATAATGCGACGCCTAATACAACGATGACTAATCCTAACAAACGCTGTGTACTCATAAATGTATCTATCTTAAATTTTAAATTTTTCCTAATAAAGCAAGAATGACGATGATGATCAATATCAGAATGAGTCCGCTAAAAGGGTAATAACCCCAGCGTGAGCTGTAACGCCAAGAAGGAAAAGCTCCAATGACTAATAAAATCAAAATAACAATCAAAATTGTAGCTAACATTGAATTTGTCTCCTTAGTACATCAATCCTATCTATGGCATCCTTATTTTTTTATAGCAAATTAATTTTAGCCTGCCTCCAACGAGTGACTTCCCAGCCATCATCCCCTGTAATCGAAACGTCCTGCGCATCCTTGGGACCAGGGATCTGGTTACTTTGGACTTGTTGCAAAAAATGATAAATACGAGGAGAAAATAAATATCCCGAATGGCTATCGATCACTGTCGTGCAATCGACAAACTGGACATTCCCGGGAAGATCATCGGGATGTTCATCTCCTCCATAACCCAAAGCCTCGTTCCATTCGACGAGAGGATATTTCCATTTCAAGGTAGAATCTCTCTTGGAATAAAATACATACATGTTATTGAAGTTTTGCACTGACTGATAGAACGATTCATCCTTATCGATCGAATCTTCTGCAACGGCCGGAGCTATGGAAAAGAAATTCGAAATAAGCCCCGAATTGGAAGTATCCGGCGTAATGTTCGAAGCAACGAGAACAAGGCGGTTGCCCAAACTATGCGCCAATACATCAACTTGAGAAGCCGTAGGCCTCAGTTGCATCAAAAAATTCCGGAACCGCGGCGCGACAATTTCAATGTTGCTCTTTGCGGCAAGGTAATCAAGGCTTTCGCAAGGCCAAACGTAGCCGATCATCGTGTCGTATTGACTGCCGGGATCAAGATTTTGGATATTGACTTGAATATCTTCATAATAGCCATAAGGCTGAGGAGTATCGAACCCATGTACGAAAATGAGGATTTTTTTATCCTTCATTTGCTCCATGGCCTGTTCGATCTGTTGTCCGCTGAGAAGCTTTGTGACGCCTGCTCCATCCACATCGGCAAACTGCGTTTGCTCAGAAATCTGATTTACATCCCAAAAATTGTCCCTATCGCTGATCGTCAGCATCGAAGCTGCTAAAAACAATGCAGAAAACATAAAATCTGTCTCCTTTTCAAAAAACCTGACAATATTTTTTTGAATTTAAATTTTCAAGACCGATTACATTTAATCTTGAGATTAATCATTTCTTAACATTAGGATGCTGCTGTTTTTTAAACATTATTCTATAAGGAGATC
>DATIJE010000060.1:0-11298 GCA_035478995.1 Rhabdochlamydiaceae bacterium
GCAAGTGATATTATCGCAAGTTTTTTCATATTTTTTTCCTTACTAAGTTATTGTATTCGTTCTTGAGACACATTATTGGCGGGATTGATTCTCACCAAACAGCTCGGTGCTGGATTTCGCAAAGAATGATTTTGCCGACTGACCGTTGATGAGCTTTTTTTCTACAGGATCCCAATCGTAAATGTACCCTTCATTTTCCAGACCTGTGATGCCATTTCGATACGGACCTACTCGGGGATCGATGAACATGACAGTTGAAGTTCGCATTTTTTCCTTTTGTGGAGGGACACGGTGCTCGGTCGCTTTTACTCCAGGCAATAACTTTTGCAATGGATAACCAAAGTTGACGATGAGATATCCGTCTTCGAAATAGATACTTTTCCAAACGCCGTCGATGTTAATTTCAAGGCCTGGAGCAGAGCAATCAAGAAGGGCAACATGACCCCAGTCTTTATGCGGGGCGATCCCATCGAGTTTCGATCCAATTTTTGGATCATAGCAGTTGAATACTAAATAAGCGGAACCTTCTCCTAAGGCGCTTCCTGCTGTTGCATCAAACCAGAGCTCTTCAGGCAATTCAAACTGCGTCAACAGGGCTCTTAAGACCTGTACGCCAATTTCTTTGAGTTTATAACCGAGTTCCTGAACTTTAAGAGGATAATTTGGAGGCCCTTCAACTTCTTGTTGATTGATATGGCACTTGTTCCAGTTGTCGCTTTCCAAGCAAAAAAGAAGGATTTGAGCGATTTCACTCTGTCGGTATCCTTCGACTACATCGAGTGCTCCAAATTGATTGTAACGAGGATCTGAAGTAAAAGTTTTTGCGAAATTGCGCCCTGCTTCTAAATTGAGGTCTGCTGGGGCTTTGATCCGAAAAAAGCCGATTTTCATCGCTTCTTCAAAATCCTCATCCGAATTGAAAACGACCTTTCCGTTCACAAAAGAAGCAGTGACTAAATGATGGACTGGTGTACTTGCTTCTGCTGTTATTTCATTAGATTCAAGAAGTGTACAAGTACTACCACTTACAACGATCAAAAGCAAAAATAGATTTCTAAACAGTTTCATCGAAAATCTCCATGGTATATACAACTAGGTAAGATGCAATTCATCTGAAAAATTTAACAATTTTTATATTGATTTGAATATTTAACTTTTGAAAATGTTCAAGAATATCTACATGCACCTAAATCAATCAATCAAGCAAGGAAATTGAATATGAAAAAATATCTGAAAAATACACTTTTTGCTGCAGTGCTTTCGACCAATTTATCTCTTTTTGCTGATGTGCCTCAACCTTATGCTTCTGTAAACAACTTGCCTCAGATGCCCTACTATGTTCTTGATGGATGGGTTTTTTTTAACCTGATCAACACATTTAATGCTGGGGTGATCGTCGATGTCGATTCTCAAGATGGGAGCGTCGCTAGATACATAGCACAACAAATGCCTAATTTGCCTTCTGTAAAGGAAATTTTCTCTGTGAGTTTGTGGCAATCTCAGGATCCATCTCAGAAACATCTTTTTCAACGTTTTTTATCAAATATCAAACAAGAAGGCACTGCTGAATCGATTACTCCAATTCGCATGAGCTCTTTAGAAGGTGCATCCTCTTTAAATATTGTCGCTGACTTTGTCAGTGTCGTGGGCAAAAATGATGAAAATGCTATCTTTAACGATATCATGGCTTGGTATCCTCACTTATCACTTACTGGCGTCATCTGTGGGAACAATTGGCATGAGAATTCAGTGCAGAGAGGAGTCGCACGAGCTGCTTCAATGCTTGGTTTGAACCTTCAAATCAGCGGCAATGTGTGGTATTTCCAGAAAGGTTCTCCTTAAATCAGTCGTGAGACACATTCTAGCGCAGAATAAATTCTGCGCTCGTTTTTTTTGCAGGATTGATCTAAAGTATTAGTAAACAATCATTTCCGTGACGTCATGAAAATGGTTAGCATTGTAGCGTAGACTTTAGTCTGCGCTACATATTTTCCAATTTCACGAAAATCGGGATCAGGAGTTATCTTATACAATGTTAGTTGATTCCATTGGCAGAAATTGCATTCATAATCTCCCTTTAGTTTGTGATAGGTCGAGGTTTATTTCAAGGCCACAAGATCGTTTGTATTCTCTATCCGCAAAGCCGCGCGTTTGCTTTCTTACCACATTGTTTTCAAAATGGTTACATTTTTTTGCATCGTTATTTAAGCCTTCTGAGAAGGTGATCGACCCTAAATTGCTTGCCTATTGGGACCAAATTGTGGAAAAGGATTATGATCCTGAACATGATCCCAGCCCTAAATACACGGTTGAAACGAATGCATCAAAGCGGGGCAAAACCCTGGCGGATGCATTGATCCGAGCTGTCGCAAAAGGAGAATGTAGGCATTCCCGTTTTGATCAGGTTTTGATCCTTACGCAGGGTAGGGGTATCCTATTTTCAGCAGACGGCGATTATTCACGGCTTGCTTCTCGGGCGAAATCAGGAGAATTCAATGTTCCAGATACGTTGATCCTTCTCGCTCTTCCGCACATAGCTATAAAAGAGGAACAAAAGGTCATCAGACAAATAATAGATGCAAGAAAACGGGATGGCTTCAATATTGAAAATGCTTCTTTTTTCTCTTTAACCTCTAAAGAGATACGATCTCTCCATCGAGAGATTTTACCTAAAAGACTTGCCAAGTTCCTTTGCGGTTGAAATATTTTCTTAAATAGCAATAATGTTGATCCCATTAGGAAAATTTAAGAAAAAAATATGGGTTTAACAGTCGTTTCAGAGCCAATGCTGCATCATATCGGCAGTTATCTCGATCGGCTCGACGCTGTCTACTTGACTCAGACATGCAAAGACTTCCATCGTATTTTTAATAGGGTTGAATTTTGGAGAACATTATCTCTCCGAGAAAATCCCTCCTTATCTTTTGAAGATGTCGCATTGATGCAATTAGATTCGGAAAATCGAACTTTGATTTATAAAGCTAGCACTTTGAATGAAACGAACAAATCCCATACGGTATTTAAAAAACTGGTCTTTTCCAAGAGTGAAGAAGCCTCTTCGGATATTCTGAATCTAATTTCCAGAGAGGATAATCGCAAGTTCGTGTTGGCACAATTTAACGATTTCAAGGCAAGCAAGGTATATTACGAAAAGGATCCTCTTTTTGAGTTCTGGGAATTTTTTCAGAATAATGGAGAAGAGATTAAAGAGTTGATGATTCAAGCCATTACTAAAGACAAACCTTACGATGTAGTTGAAGAGAGGCTTAGCAATCTTGTAAAAGAAAATCTCGTATTTAAAGAAAATGCATTTGAAGAAATGAAAAAAGACACAGATTTTATGTGCAATTTTCTACCTTTTCTTTTTCCTAAAGAAGTGTATTCGGTTTTGGATGAGATGAAGAAAGGATTGCCTGAATTTTTAATGCATAGTTATCTCCAATTCATATCGATGGCATCTTTACAACGCGAAAAAAAGGACATTAAAAAACAGAAAGAGAAGTCGTATGGAAAATTGATTTTTTTCAATCATCTTCAATCAACTCAGATTTTTCACTTGAAAAAGCCCCTTCTTTTTGAAAAGTTTCAAAACATCAGGCTTCTCTCTGAGGCGAAAATCCTTTATCCAGAACTTAAATCAATTCTTGCGCGCATCCCTGAAAAAAAAGCGGATATTGAATGTTTGCAAACAGAACAACGGAAAGCAATTTTGGAAACAATGTACCCCATTTTCCCTCTATTGGAATCTTGTTTGGATTACGGGTCGCATGGCAAAGAGTTTAATGTTGACTTTCTGAAGGAATTGGAAATTTTGGTATTCAAAGATACGGATTTCAAAGCCCTCGAGGAGATTCGACAGTCTCTTTTAATTTGCTGTACAGCAATCGAAGCAATGATAAAAGGCGTCGTAAAGGATCTAAATTCGAAATTGCCAAAAGATTTTAACAATTTCCTAGAAAGCTTTTCTTATCCTAGCTAGTTTTACACTTTGCTTAGAAACCTTGCGATTTCCGGAGAAAGAGGATAGGTTGATGTTGCAAACCTGTTTTCCTGACACGTTCTTTGGCATCCAAGAAGTGGAATGATATCGGGAGAAACTCCATCTTCCTGTAGGGCTTGAGGATTCAGAACGATTGTAGATCGCGGAGCATTTTCTGAAATTTCGATGAAACGGCTGTATCCTCCTCCTATTAAAACAGTGGAAATCGTTTGAGAAAATAATGTTTGCACATATTCGCATACATCTTCGACAAACGCTTCGAACTGTTTGTTGTAGGTAGATCTGTAATCGACCATTTTTTCATCAGTGAATTGCTCGCCATTGAAAAGATTATCTAAATATTTTTTTCCCAAAACGCTTGGGGGGCAGTGTAAATCCGTAAGAGTTCTCAACCTTGGAAAAGAGCAATCCATGCACCAAATTTCTATAGCATGTATTTTGTGTTCGTTTTCAATGAGCGCCATTCCTACTCCTGTACCAAGTGTAATAGCAAGACAAGGAAATTTAGGCTGCTGTAATTTCATCTTTAAATATTCAAGCGCTCCGATCGCCCATGATACGGAATCGGTTTCTAATAGAACTTCGTAATCGGTTTCTCTCTGAAGAACTTCCTTGATATTTTTTGGAATGCCCATTTTTTCATTAAAGGGCATCCTCTTGTTGTCATATAAAGGTCCAAAGATGGAGATAGAAATTCTCGAAGGACGTTCATTGAAAAGAGGAGAGAGAGGATTGTCTTGGAATTTGATGAAAAGAAGATTCAGTTTATCCAGCCATGGCTTACTTGGGAATGCAAGAGTCTGCACATTTTGAAGGTTTTTAAGAGTGACGGTTCTTGGGAGATTAGCTGCTTTGATCCTTGTATGGCCTATTTCAAGACAAAGAATGGTTTCATCCGAGAGGGAATGATTCACATCAGGCAAATTAAAGCTGTTTTTTGTTGAGGATATGGGGGAAAAAGCCGCAGGCGATGCCATAATATGACCTCTACATTGTAAAAAATATTGCGAAATAATATCCTCGTAAGACTGTATTTTTCAATCTCAAAGGAATCCTAAGTATGAGTTTACGTTTTATTTTCAGCGCTTTGCTCTTTTGTACAATCGAGATGATGGGGTTTTCTAAAGAGGGGAGAATAGAAATTATACATTCACCTGTAGATCCTCTTCAAAACATTGAGGTCTTTATTCAAAAACCTCAAAGAGAAACTCGTTTTTTTCTCTTATTTCTACACGGTGCTTCAAACAACAAGGGAGTTAGCAGCATTGGGAAAACATGGTATGACCATTGGTCAGAAAAAGGGTATGCAACCGCTGCCGTTTCGATGCCCGGATTTGGAGGCAGCACAGGATTAAAAGATTTTTGCGGGCCTTTGACTATAAGATCGCTGAATGTTGCAGTTGATTTTATAAAACGGGAATTCGATGCCTCAGATTTTGGGATCATTGGATTTGGACAGGGAGCGACTGCAGGACTTCTTTTAGCTGCTCAAAGAAATGATATTCGCTTTATCGTAAGCACCAATGGAGTGTACGATCTTCTAACGCACTTGAATCCTAACGATCCTATAAGCAAAGTGTTAATAGCAAAGAAGTATGCCATTGCAATTGAGAACGAAGATTTTAAGATTCGCTCTCCAATCGAATCCATTCCGTATATTAACGCTCCTATTTTTGTCCTTCATAGAGATGAAAATCCTATTGTAAGTCCTGAGGAAGTCATCGGATTCGTAGAGGCAATGAAAAAAGCCGGTAAAGAGTGCCGGTTGTCCATTCTTGCGAAACAAGAAGATTCAGATATTCAGAAGCTGACATACGATGAAATCATTCAAGAGACAGAAACTTGGATCGATGCAATGATGAGATAACCTATACTCAGTCTTTATTGAGTTCTTCCCACAACAACCCTTTCTGATAGGAATTGTCAATTAAAAGATCTTAAACTCTTTATGTGCAATAGTTTAATAATAATCATTCAATGAAATAAAGAATGTTAGTCGTTAATAATTAAAGTTTTAACTTTACATATAAATTAATTTAACTAATAATTAAATAAGGGATCTAGTTTATTAAAACGGGGTATGATTTGAAACTCTCTTCTTTTTTTAAAACAGATCTGTGGTTGATCATTCCAAATAAAAAAAAGCCGATCCAGACTTTTTTTATTAAATGGTTTCGAGTTGTTTATTTTTCTTGTAAATACTTTTACAAAGATGAATGTTATTTAAAGTCATCATTATTAACTTTCTATTCACTTTTGACTCTAGTTCCTTTTTTAGCTGTAATAATTGGAGTTGCAAAAGGTTTTGGATTCGAATCGTTTCTTCAAGATCAGATTTTAAAAACATTTAAAGAACAAAAAGATATATTAACTTTAGCAATTCAATTTTCATATTCTCTCATTACTCAATTACAAAGCGGTTTTATTGCTGGTTTAGGAGTATTATTCCTATTTTTTAGTGCTTTTGGATTATTAGAAACGATCGAAAGTTCTATAAATTACATTTGGAAAATAAAGAAAACAAGAAGCATTTTTAGAAAAGCATTTGATTATGTAGCGATATTGATAATTGTGCCTGCTATTTTCACTGCATCAAGTAGTTTGACAATTTTTATCAATGCACAGATTGCTGCTAAATATCAATATTATCCAATTATTCATAATCTATACCCGTATTTATTATCTATAATTAAACTTGTTCCATTCATTCTGAGTTGGGGAGTCTTTACCTTTATTTACGTAATTGGCCCCAATGCCCGCGTCCGGATATTGCCAAGAGTTTTTGCAGGATTTTTGGCTGGAACGCTTTTTCAACTTTGGCAAATTGCATACATTTACTTCCAAGTCAAGATCTCGAATTATAACGCTGTCTATGGCAGCTTTGCTGCACTGCCATTATTTTTAATTTGGCTTCAGATTAATTATGTGATATTTCTCTATGGCGCTGAAGTTGCCGCCCATATTGAAAATGATATTTTTTGGTATGGAGGATGGAAGGAAACCGACCGTTTAGTTGAAATCACCAGGAAACAGCTTGCTATTCTAGTGTTAGATAGGATGACAAATGCGTTTGAAAAAGGGATGCTTCCTTTATCCATTTTTCAAATCGCTCAAAATTTGGGAATATCTGTGAATGATTCCAGAGAAATCGTGTTATTTTTACAAAAAACAGGAATCATTACTGAAATTCTGACAAGCAAAAAAAGTGATGAAAGATTTCAGTTAAATGTATCCCCTGAATCATTGACCCTTAAAAGATTGTCCGATCTCTTTGATAGAACGCGAGATCCACCTTATTTCGTAAAAGAGTCAAAAGACATAAAAATGATTTCAGATTATTTCATTAAATTTGACGACGTAATTGTTAAAGCCTCTGTTGACGTGGATTTAAAACAGCTTTCAAATGATTCTTCTGAAAATAAATAATCATTTTTTTTCTTCTTGTATAATTATAAAATTCCAACTAAGCTTATTTGTTGATTGTTTTTTTGGAGTTAGCTTTGTACCGATTTTTTTCAAGCATTCTTTTATCTCTATTTGTCTTCACAGCACATGTTCTAAATGCAGATGATGGTTTATGGAATTGGTGTTTCCCTACGCCTGAAAAAGTTGAAGAGTTGCAAGAAGAGCAGCTAGTCCATGAATGCGGCTTGGCGTTTGTCAGGCTTCGAAAGCCGATCAGTTATTATGCTGAGCACTATCAGGATCCTGCCTGGGGAGTGAACAAGCTCGTCACAATGATGGAAAAGCAAAGAAATAGAGGACAGGACGGCGCCGGAATTGCTGTTGTCAAGCTCAATATGTCTCCCGGACAAGAATACTTGCACCGGCTGCGCTTTGCGGAGAATAATTCCATTGATACTCTTTTTGAGCATGTCATCAATGATTTGCAGCCTGTGAGAAATCATCAGGAATGGTTAGAAAAAGAATTAAAACAGCAGTCCATGTTAATTGGAGAACTGCTGCTTGGACATTTGCGCTATGCCACCCATTCGGGAATGCAAGTGAAATATTGCCAGCCTTTTGTACGGCCGCATGAGATCGCTTGCAGGCACTTCGCGCTAGCAGGCAATTTTAATATGACAAATACTCCTGAATTATTTCGGAAATTGGAACATTGGGGGCTATCACCCGTCAGTAAATCGGATACCCAAGTGATCCTCGATACATTGGCCTATAACTTGGATCAGGAATATGATCGCGTAGCGAGTGAGAGTAAAGACATCTCTTTTTCCGATGGCCCGAGCCGATCCGAGTGGATTTCTAAACAGATCGATCTAGTAGAGGTTTTGAAGAAATCGGCGCAAGAATGGGATGGGGGATATGTATTTTGCGGTATTTTAGGAAATGGAGACGCCTTCATTTGCCGTGATCCTGCCGGGATCAGGCCAGGATACATTTATATCAATGAGGATGTGTTTGCCGCGGCCTCCGAACGGGTCGCTCTGATGGATGCGTTCGATGTCGAAGAGAAAGAGATTTTGCCTATTGAACCTGGGCACGTCATTGTATTCAAACAAAATGGAACGATGGTCAAAGGCAGTTTTACAAACACCCTGCCAGAAAGACAGTGCACTTTCGAACGTATTTATTTTAGCAAAGCAAATGATCGGCAGATTTACGAAGAACGAAAGGCTTTAGGGAAAGAATTGGCATCAGAGGTATTCCAAGCCATAGAAGGGGATTTAGAACATACCGTATTTACTTATGTCCCCAATTCCAGCTTTCCTGCTTTTCAGGGTTTGGTCGAAGAGGTAGGAAACAGGTTTCGACGCACAGTCGTGGACCATATTAAAAAAGGGTTGGAAACAGATAGCCTCAACGTAGCAGAGATTGAAAAGCTTGCCTTGACGAGGGTAAGGAGCGAGGCTTTGATTGCCAAAAATCAGAGAGTCCGTACTTTCATCAGTGCAGATCAAGGACGTAAAAAACTTGTCGCTCAGCTTTATGAAGTCACGCAAGGAATAGTCTCTCCAGAAGATACTGTAGTTGTCGTCGACGATTCGATTGTCCGCGGGGTGACATTGAGAGAGTCTTTGATTAAAAAATTAATCGGTTTGAATCCTAAAAAAATCATCATCGTCAGTTCTGCGCCCCCCGTGCTGTATCCTGATTGTTACGGGATAGATATGAGCCAGATCGGACGGTTTGTGGCATTTCAAGCGGCGATATCATTGATCGAAGAACGACAGCAGGCCGATTTACTAGACAACATAAAAAAAACCTGTCAGAAGCAGAATCAAGAAGATGCGCGTCTCATGGACAATGGCGTAAAAAAGATTTACGAGCACTTTACCCTTAAAGAAATTTCTCAAAGCGTTGCCAGGCTGATTACTCCTACGGAAACGGATTGGAAAGGGTCGATACAGGTGATCTATCAATCTTTGGAAGGATTGCATCGTGCGATCCCTGGATTTAGCGGAGATTGGGTTTTTAGCGGCGATTATCCCACTCCAGGAGGATTGAAAGTTTTGAATACCAGTTATTTGAACTGGTGCGAAGGAAAGGATTCCCGAAGTTATTGAAGTCTAATCAGAGACAGAAGACCTTCCCGCTTGATGATTTCATCGTCGGAATGGTGTCCGTAAATTGCCAAGATCGAACTGTGATATAAAGCTCTTAAACGGGCCAAATCCCATGTTTTCTCCGTTATTTTTCCATAAGCATCTCGAAATGTTTTATGGGCGGTCTGCGGCAGAAAGCTATGCGCGACGGATAGATCCACAGCAGGATCGCCGATGTGGATATCACCCCAATCGATCACGCCGGCAGCAAGATGTTCTTCATTCACAAGAAGATGTCTCACATAAAAGTCTCCATGAACAAGGGTAGAACTGGTCGGATCTCTATACTCTTTTTCCACTATTTGATGAAATTGGTTTTCATTTACAAACAAGCCTAGAAAGTCGAGTTCTTCAAGATTGGTCTTGATCAGTCGAATCAACCTGTCCGCATCCAATCTGCCGAGAACGTCTCCTTGCAAGTAAGGTTCGATATCCAATGAAATGGGCGTCGCATGCAATGCCGCTAAAAAGCGCGCAAGAGGTGCAGCTAATCTGGTTCTTTCATCATTTGAAAGATTGACGCTGCAAGCTGTCATGCCTGGCAGCATGCGATATCCTGTAAATGACCATGGATATCCCTTTGCGGGCGAACCAGACCATTCAGGATAGGGGATCGCAAGAGGAAGTCGTGGTTTTATTTTTGGCAATACCCTAAATTCTGTGTTCAATAAAGGCAAAGAGATGTTTCTGCGAGGGAATCTAAAGACAAATTCGTCATTGATCAAGTAAGCAGTATTGTCCCATCCTATTCCCAAAAGTTTAATTTTCTCGGGACGCAAGGCAGGGAATTGATCTTGGATCAACGCCAGGGCAACGTTCGGCTCTATAGTATTTTCTGATTCCCAGGAGCGTGTCAATGCCATTCCCTTGTTGTACTTGTGTATAAGCTTATTATAAGATACAGTTCCATTTTTTTTTTAAGGAGGTTATTATGAAACGTTGTCTGGTTTTAGAGGCAATTGCAAAACTCGTGCGCCCCATAAAATCGCCCTTTTGTCGCCATTTTTCACTGCGCCTCCTCGCCTACTTATCCAAGTATGATCTCGTCGGCGCAGCTCGGGCCAACATGCTGGCCCTGAAAGCTGGCGGCAAAATCATCGATTTTCTAGGGCACAGTAGTTTTGCAACTACCTCTTTAGCTTGTTCTTTATTGGCAGTATCTTCAATGAGAGCAGAAGAAGCGCCCGATTTTGTTTCAGATCAGCTAAGCATTGGAGAGGAACACATCTATACTATTTCTTCCTTTGATTCGATCGATTATTTTTGCACGTATGATCGAGATGGAAAACTGACCTGGGAAATCCCATTCGGCTCTAAAATTGTTGCCTGGAGAACGAAGAACGAATCTCTTTTTATCTTTTCCAGACTTCGAAATGGTCGGGCCTACTTTCTGACCTGCATTGATAGCAGCACTGGAGAATTGAAATGGGAAAAACCCATTTTCGCTCCACCACCCATCGAAACTTCTGAAGTGGCCGAAGAAGCATCAGAATCATAACAATTCATTCAGTACTATTTTATTCTGTTTTATTGTAAACTAGATTGAATTATTTTTTTTAATTTAATAAAAATGTTTGATATTACAGGATTTGTCAGAAATTTAAGTTTTCAATCAAAATATGTAGACTTTGAAATCATTCCTGATGAGGAAATCGATCCACAAAAAGAACTAAGCTCAATTGCATATCAAAGATTGAAAAAGCTCGAAGAAGATGCAAATGTAATAGCAAAAGA
>DATIJE010000061.1:0-2121 GCA_035478995.1 Rhabdochlamydiaceae bacterium
AGAACGTCTCTAAACTAAAAAACTATTTTACAATAAAATGAAGAATGAAGTTTATATGTAAGTGTACGAATGGAGTCTGGAGGTGTCGATGCGCCATACAATATTCCTATTCGGAGAAGCGGAAAAAGGAGAATTTTGCACTCCTATTTTGTGCAAATCTCTGCCCCATCTTGCTGAAATTCTCGGCAATCCTCCTGAACAAAGCCAAGGTATACTTTACGCTGTTCAAGCTCTCTTGTATGAGAGAGAGTTAATTTATTTCAGAGTAAAAGAAGAAGGATTCAGCATACAAGACTATATGCGCGGTTTGAAAATCTTACAAAATAAAGAGATCGTACCCAATCTTTCTGCTATCTGCATGCCAGGAGTCGGAGACAATACGATTATCGATGCCACCAACCCCGTTTGCGTGCTTCATAAAAGCTGTTTGATCATCACAGAAAAAGATCTTTATGATTTTTTGACTCTCAATTGAAATAGCTCATCAAGCCTTCATTGTCCGGTTTCATCGTTTTAGCGCCGGTCCTCCAATTAGCAGGACAGACCTCTCCATGTGTCTCATGGAAGATCAAAGCATCTAACAGGCGCAAGACTTCTTCTACGGACCTTCCGATAGGTAGATCATTCACCAACAAATGACGGACAATCCCTTGCTTGTCGATCAAAAACTGTCCCCGGTAAGCAATGCCCGATTCCTCATTGAGAACATGATAATCCCGGGCAATGGTTTTGTTGAGATCGGATACAATTGGATACTGGACCCCTTGAATTCCTCCTTTGTGCTTTGGAGTATTCAACCAGGCAAGGTGAGAATAAGGACTGTCGACGGAACATCCGATAATTTGTGCATTTCTTTTGACGAATTCAGGGGAATACTCTTGAAATGCATGCAATTCAGTAGGACATACAAAGGTAAAGTCCAAAGGATAAAAAAAGAAAACGACATATTTCCCCAAAAAATCATTTAATGAAAAATCAACTATTTTTCCATTGATGACCGCTTTAGCTGAAAATTGCGGAGCTGGCTTGCCGAGAAGAAAATTTGTCATACATCATCCTCATTGTTAAAATTTATTTGTCGTACCATCCAGGATTCCTCCCCAATGGTTGTTGCAGGGCCATGGCCAGGATAGACCATCGTATCAGCTGGCAGTTTGGACAATTTCTTCAGCGATTCCAACATCGATTTGGGACTGCTGGTCGGGAAAGAAGTTTTACCGTGTGCTCCGCGGAAAAGCGTGTCCCCTGAGATCAACGTTTTTTCATTCTCAATATAAAAACAGACGCAGCCTGGAGAATGGCCCGGTGTGTGGATGACTTTTATCCGCATTTCACCGAGGGGTACGATCTGGTCGTTGGAAAGAAAGTGATCCGCCTTCACACCTTCTATAGGAAACAGCAATGGCAGACCATCCGCGCCGGGGGATTCAAGGTTTCCAGCATCTTCTGCATGAATATATATAGGTATTTTTAATTGTTTTTTCATAGACGCTGCTTCAGCAATATGGTCCCAATGGGAATGGGTCAATAAAATCATTTCTACTTTAAGGCCCAGTTTCTTGACGCGTTGCAGAATCTGGTGAAAGCTGTCGAAAGGAGCATCTATGATTGCAGCGTGCTTTGTTTTGGAACAGCCTAGCAAGATTGCATTGGTTTCTAAAGGACCTGAAGGGAAAACCTCGAGAATCATGTGTATTATCTTTAAAAAAATGGCGCACCGGAGAGGATTCGAACCTCTGACCTCCCGGTTCGTAGCCGGGTACTCTATCCAGCTGAGCTACCAGTGCATGTGAATTTTTATTGCTTTAGGGCTACCATCATCACCTAGAATTCCTTTTTCATCAAGATTTTTAAAGATGTAATAAATAGATTGAGGATGAACATTGAAGAAGGGCCAATATTTCTCATGTCGGAGACACGGCACTTCGTGTCCGCATCTCCCGCTGGCCTCCTTGAGCCTCACCTCGCTGCGCCAAATCGCGTCCTCGTCGGGAGGGCGTGCAAAGCACTACCCTCCTCGCACTTCGTGCTCTCCTGCGGTGCAATTTTGCTGTGCGATCTGAGTCCTCGGGCTGTTCGTGCGCTCGCTTGCCCTCCTGGCTCGCGTCGACTCACAGGGCC
>DATIJE010000062.1:0-3953 GCA_035478995.1 Rhabdochlamydiaceae bacterium
TTTGCGTAGGCTTCCCCTTCGTGCCGCAGAGGATCGAATTCGGCTGTTACGATAATGGCTGGAGGCAGGTTTTGAAGGCCTGTGGAATAGATGGGCGATAGGTAGGGATTGCGACGGTCGATCGTATCGGGCGCGTACAGGTCCCAGCACCAGATCAACTTCTCCCGATCGAAAAGAAAGCCTTTGCCATATTCGAGATAGGTTGGACTGTCAAAGTTTGGACTGATGATAGGATAGATCAATAATTGGCAGATGATTTTGGGAAGCATCTGATCGCGGGCCATCAGACAGACTGACGCGGCTAAATTGCCTCCTGCGCTATCTCCACCTACAGCGACGCTTAGTGGATCCCCTCCAAAGCTGGCTGCGTTTTCAGATACCCATTTCACTGCTGCGTAACAATCATCTGCAGCAGCGGGAAAGAAATATTCAGGCGCTAAACGATAATCCACAGATACAACGATGCATTCCGCTTTGTTCGCGAAACTGCGGCATAGAGCATCGGAGATCTCCAGACTGCCGAAGACCCAACCGCCTCCATGAAAATAAACCAGCACAGGAAGAGGGCCTCTGCTTTTTGGTTTATAAATGCGGATCGGAATCACTCCCCCAGGACCTGGAATGACCTCGCTCAACACTTGTGAGACAGGTTCCACGCTATTCCGTTTGTAAACCAACTTGGACAGCTCGCGCATTTCATCAACAGATAAATGGGTGTCCGTTGGAACCTGAGATTGAAACTGATCGATTAAAGCGCGCACCTGAGGATCGAGGGTCATTATTCACTCCTTTGTAGGCTTTTAAGAAAATCTTGAAACTCTGGATCATTGCGAATGTTGTTAAAACTTTCATCGTTCAAGATTTCATGAATGTTTTGCAACCCTTCTTTTAACGCCGTTTGCAGCCATCCGATGGCAGCTTTTGTTTGTGTGAGGATCGCGCAAGTATAAGCATTGCGCAGAGCAGTCTCTGCGGTGGGCCAGGTTTGAAAACAGGTTCCGCCCAATTCAGCGACAAGAGGAAAATCTTTTTCCTCAAATGCAGCTTTATGCAACAAGCAAAGGGCGTCGGAATCCAGCTCTGGTCGGATAGATAAGAGAAGTTCGTACGCCTCTCTCGTTTTACCGAGATCGTATTTTAAATAGGCGAGATATTGGGTGGTCAGATTGTAAATCAATCCCTGCTTCGCCTTCTGTCTGATTGTTTCAAAAGCTTCTATCGCTTGTTCCTTGCGGCCTGCTTGAAGGTCTTTTTCTGCATCGTCGAACTGTTTTTTCAATGATTCATCCCGATCGGGCTCGGACATGCGCCTGGTTCTGCGCCAGGTTTCATAACTTTGAAAGGCGAGCAGAAAAAATAATGCTCCTACCAGAAATGATTGAAAGACAAAGAACATCAAGCTCAAAGCCAAGGAGACAGACATGCTTGTAAGCAAGGCGTATTTAAATCCTTTTACGCCGAAAATCCCTTCTAAAATAATCCTTAAAAGCTGTCCTCCATCGAGTGGGAATACAGGAACTAGATTGAGGATGGTCCAAAAGAGATTGATCCATTGAAAGTTCTTGATGATTCCCGCAGCAGGACCGGTGCTGATCGATTCAAATTGCAGGAGCAATGTCGCGATCAAAAAGAGTAAAAACCCAAAAAAAGGTCCATCGAACACGATGAAAAACTGTTTTACGAACGAAAGCTTGTGCCCTTCATGATAAGTCAATCCTCCCAACGCGACTAATTCAATTCGGGGATTTTGACGAAATAAAACTGCAGTCAGTGCATGGCCAAGCTCATGAAACAACACAGAGACGAAAATAATGAAGATCCAAATGAGCGCGCCTATAAAAGAATGACTGAAAAAATAGCCGATAAGGGCCGCGACCACCCAAAAAGTGGGATGAATGATAATCGGTATGCGGCCAGGAATGCGAATCATTTATGTATCCTTTCTAAAGGATTCAAATGCGATTTGAAATAGCTTGTTGCATTGCTTTGCCCATATCCGTAGGAATCTCTGCGAGAACAGCTCCCGCTTTTTTGAGCGCGTCCATCTTGGCTTTTGCCGTCCCTTTTCCACCTGAGATGATCGCTCCTGCATGGCCCATTCTTCTTCCTGGAGGTGCTGTCACGCCTGCGATAAATGCAGCCACTGGCTTGGTGCAATGCTCTTTGATCCATTCTGCAGCTTCTTCTTCGGCATTTCCGCCAATTTCACCGATCATCAATATCGCTTCGGTCTCAGGATCTTTTTCAAATAGCTTCAGTACATCGATGAAATTGGTCCCGTTCAAAGGATCGCCGCCAATGCCGACACAGGTCGACTGGCCGAGCCCAAGCTGGGTTGTTTGCCAAACGGCTTCGTAGGTCAACGTTCCTGAACGTGAAACAATACCCACCTTTCCTCTTTTATGGATGTATCCGGGCATGATTCCGATTTTACATTCATCAGGAGTGATGACACCGGGACAATTCGGCCCGACCAAACGGCTTTTTTTACTGCTTTTCATCACTCTGCTGACTTCCAACATATCCCGCACGGGAATTCCTTCTGTGATGCATACGATCAGCTCTATGCCTGCGTCTTCAGCTTCTAGAATGGCATCGGCCGCAAAAGGAGGAGGGACGAAAATCATCGTCGCATCGCAATGAAGGGCCTGTTTTGCTTCATAGACCGTATCGAAAACAGGAAGGCTGAGAACTTGGTGTCCTCCCTTTCCCGGAGTCACCCCGCCGACAAAATGGGATCCGTATAGCATGCACTGCTCTGTATGGAATAAGCCTGACTTGCCGGAAATTCCCTGCGTGATCACTCGTGTCTTTTTTTTGACTAGAATTGCCATTGGCAATTATCTCCTTTTCAATGCTGCAACTGCTTTTTCGGCAGCTTCAGATAGATCGTCCGCAGCCGTGATCTTCAAACCGGATTTCTCTAAAAGTTGTCTGCCATGTTCCACGTTCGTCCCTTCCAACCGGACGATCAATGGAACTTTGATCGAGAGTTCAGAGGCAGCGTAAATGATCCCTTCGGCGATTGTAGCGCAATTCATGATCCCGCCAAAAATGTTCACCAAAATCGCTTTTACATTTGGATCTTCGAGGATGATCTTGAATCCTTCGGCTACCTTTTCTTTAGTCGCTCCACCGCCGACGTCAAGAAAATTGGCAGGTTTGCCTCCGTAAAAATGAATGATGTCCATCGTCGCCATTGCCAGCCCTGCCCCATTGACCATGCATCCGATATTTCCGTCGAGTGCGATATAGGAAAGATCGTGTTCTCTAGCTTCGACCTCATTCGGAGATTGCTGTGTAGGATCGTAAAAAGCTGCGATCTCTTTTTGACGGAACAGAGCGTTGTCATCGACGCTGAGTTTAGCGTCCAAAGCAAAAATCACACCATCCGGTGTTTCAACGAGTGGATTGATTTCTAAAAGAGAGGCATCCGTTTCGATAAAACATTTAGCAAGGCCCGCAGCGATTTTCATCCCTTGTTTTGCCGTATCGCCTTTCCATCCCATGAAATTTGCAAGCCTTAAAAGCTGATAGGATTTCAACGTTCCGTTTAAAGCAATAGGCAAGGTCAGGATCTTTTCAGGATGGGATGCAGCCACTTCTTCAATGTCCATCCCCCCTTCCGGAGAGGCGATCAGGATCGGTTGGGCATGATCCCGGTCGATGATGGCCCCAAGATAGTATTCTTTTTTTATATCGATTGGATTTGAAATTAAAACTTTATGGGCAATCACACCTGCAGGACCTGTCTGATTATTCACCATCTTCATGCCGATGAGATCGCTTGAAACCTTCAAGATTTCCTCAGGAGTCTTCGCAAATTTGACGCCTCCTGCCTTCCCCCTGCCTCCGGCATGGACTTGGATTTTAATGACCGCCTGCTTAAAGCCCTTATCATTAATAATTTTTTGAACTTCTTTGAGATTAGATGCGACTCCGAATTCAGGTAT
>DATIJE010000063.1:0-6972 GCA_035478995.1 Rhabdochlamydiaceae bacterium
AATGTCATTTTCTAAATTTTTAATCAGCTCAATGTGTTTTGAGAGCGCACAAACTTGAGAGAATTTGGAATAGACCTTCGTATCATCACAATGGTCCAAATCAGTTTGGATTGAAAGCAGCACTTGTTTGATCTGGTGAATCAAATATTTTTCGATCGCTTCAATTTTTTTGAGAGTAGTACAAGAGCGATTCTCCAAATTAAAAAATGCAAGTTTGCCAAACTGCTCATGCGCAACTATAGGAGAATTTGCTTCAGATGCCGGCTTTCCCAGTACTTTCCACTGATAGTTAAAGATTTTTTTCTGAGTTTCGGAAGGAAGTTGAGAAAATTTTTTAAAAGCTTTTTCAGTGTTTCCTTTTCTGAATTCCTCGCAAACTACTAAAAGTTTATTCTCAACATCTAGACTATTATTAAAATAATTAGCAATTTTATTAAAAAAATTTGTAATTGTCATTTTATTTTACATTAAAGTTAATTTAATGTATATCCTAATACATTTTGTTTAATAAATCAACTTTTTATAATTAGCATACAAAGATTAAAAACGAATTATTTATTTTTTTGATAATTAAAATAAGATAAACTTACTTGCAAGTAATTCTAATTAATAATTTAATGAACAAAAAGAAACGTCAAATTAAAAATGCGCATGCCTCCCCTTGGCTGCATGATTTTAGAAGAAAGGAAGTAGCCCGGCTATTTAGGCCTGATCTTCTTCTCTTTAACAAGGGACTTTTTTATGAGCACTAGAATGAGGCTGAGAGACAAACCTTGCCCTCCGTGTCTTTGACTTCATTTTATGTAACAGGCCGATTTATGAAAATCCCGAAATCTAGTAATCGTCGAATTCATCATTTTTTAATCCTATTCATATTCATTATCAATTGTGTAGTTAATAGGCAAACCTGATCCGGTTTTTTGTCTTCAATAGCATCTATCAACTGAGTTGCTAGTACAAACTCCTCTTCGTCTATGACATTTAATGCCTTGGCAATCTTTAGAAAATATTCTTTATTTATTCCATTTATTTTGGAAGTTACAGATCCACAAACAATCATCTTATCGACCTTTCCTCCATGAGCAATTAGCATATTAATTGTTTTTTTAAACTTCTCTGGATCTTGAGAAAGAAAAGGAGATGTCGTTGCATACCACAAGGGAGTCCGTTGTTCCAAATCCACACTATTTACCTCTTGACCATGATCAAGAAGTTCCTGAATGGAGTCTAAAGAACCCAATAAGCACGCATAATGCAATGGGGAAGCCTGACTTTTTTTAGAAAATCCAAGATGTGCAATTCTCAATGGTAATCCAAATGCTTTTCTGAATTCATTCTCATTAAATTTAATGTATTCTTGGTCGCCATTGCCTGTAATAGTAACTTCTTCATCAAGATGAGGATAAAGATCTGAATGTGCTTTTAGCGTCCTGTAAATGTAATGGTCAAAGCCATTTACTATGTGACACAATTCATGCGCTAGGGCGATATAAGATGGATGAGGAGTTGTGATTAACTCAAATTGATGATTTTGTTGATTTAAAGTAAAAAATTCTTCTTTTGCAGTATCATTTTTGTTTTGCAAGTTAATATAAATTTCAGATTCGGGTTCTTGACCCATCCATGAAGCAGCCCTGTCTTGATCGAAAGAAATGAGGATTTGTCTCTTCTGATTTTCAATCCTCAAAAATAACTCTCTTCCTATCTCCGTGGTCAATAAAGTTTTAATATCTTGCTCTACCTGTTTCTTAAATTCTTTTTTCCCTTCTATTACAATGTGTTTCCCTTTCATAAGATTCAAATATTGTTTATCTTCTTTTGGAGTTTTTTGTAAGAGAGAAAAGCTGGAAAAATAGTATATACATTTTTTTAAACTAGCCAGTGCTTTATTCTCATGTTTCGTTGTCTCTCTAGAATGAGGATCGCTTACAGTCTGGTAGAAAAAAGGATGATTAATTCCATTATTTGTAATTGTCATTTTTACCTTATTAATTATATTAATTTAGTTTTAAAACAATAAGAAATTATTAATATTTTAATTCAAATATATTTAAATTTCAACTGTTAAATAAATGTTTATATTTTGATATTTTAATAAAATTATAGTATATTTAAACGAGATGATTTTAACCATTCATCGAGAAAAAATGAGTTGTCTTTTGGCGGTTTGATAGCTAAACTATACGTGCTTGCAAGAAAAGCCCTTATCGCCTAGTTTCTTTAGAGTATTTTTACAGCCAAGGTATTCATCATGTTCGGCATTTTGAAAAAGATCTTCGGGACCGCCCAGAGTCGGATTCTAAAAAAATATTCGAAAATTGTGTCCCAAGTCAATCTATGGGAAAAGCGATTCCAAAGCCTTACCGATGAAGAAATAGGCCACAAAACAATCGAATTTAAAGAGCGCCTAGCCAAAGGGGAAACGCTAGACCAGCTTCTGCCTGAAGCCTATGGCGTTGTCAAGAACGTCTGCAGAAGGCTGTGCGGCAGCGATGTGCACGTGTCGGGATATGATCAAAAATGGGATATGGTCCCCTATGATGTGCAGATCCTCGGCGCGATCTCCATGCATTACGGGGCGATCGCTGAAATGCAGACCGGGGAAGGCAAGACCCTGACGGCAGCGATGCCGCTTTACCTCAATGCCTTGTCCGGCAAGCCGACCCACTTGGTCACCGTCAATGATTATCTGGCGCAACGCGACTGTGAATGGATCGGCTCCGTCTTCCGATGGCTCGGCCTCACTGTCAGCGCTCTGACCAATGCCATTCCTCCGAACGAGCGAAAAGCTGTTTACGGATCCGATATTGTCTATGGAACTGCTTCCGAATTCGGCTTTGACTATCTCAGGGACAACTCCATGGCGCAAAGCCTCAACGAACAGTCCCAGCGCGGATACTTTTTTGCGATCATAGATGAGGTCGATTCGATTTTGATCGACGAGGCCCGTACTCCTTTGATCATTTCAGGCCCTGCAGGCGCTTCCCGTCAAATGTATGACGAGCTTAAGGAAGACGTAGGTATTTTAGTCCGTTATCAAAGGGACTTGTGCAATAAGCAGGCTACAGAAGCGCGCAAGGTCCTCGAAAAACTAGGCAGGCTCACAGAGGATGTTCAGCTCCGCAAGCTGAACAAAGAAGAAGAAGCGGAAGAAAAAGAAGCGTACCGCAAATTTTGGCTCGTCGGCAAAGGCACTCCCCAAAACAAAATCCTCAAACGGATGAGAGAAGATCCTTCCCTGCGGGCGAATATCGAAAAATGGGACATTTATTATTACGCTGAACCAAACAAAGAAGAGCGCGCGAGCGCCCTGGCCGAGCTCTACATCATCGTAGATGAACGGGCCAATGAATTTGAACTCACAGACAAAGGGATCCAGGCTTGGGTAGAGACCAGCAAAGACCAAACTAAGAGCGATGATTTTATCATGCTCGATCTCGGATATGAATACGCAGTCATCGATGACAATCCGGATTTGAGCGAGCAGGAAAAACTCCAGAAAAAAGTCGCCTTGCGCGAAGAAGACGCCAAACGGAAAGAACGCGCGCACAACCTGCGCCAGCTTTTACGCGCGCACTTGCTGATGGAAAAAGATGTCGATTACATCGTTGTGGAAGGCAAGATCGTCATCATCGATGAAAATACAGGACGTCCTCAACCCGGACGCCGTTTTTCAGATGGGCTCCACCAAGCAATCGAAGCCAAAGAAGGGGTCTTTATCCAAGGCGAGACGCAGACTTACGCCACGATCACCCTTCAGAATTACTTCCGCATGTATGACAAGCTGTCCGGAATGACGGGAACGGCAATGACGGAAGCGAACGAGTTTAAGGAGATCTATAAACTCGAGGTCCTGGCCATCCCCACTCACCGCCGTTGTCAGCGAAAGGACGCGGATGATGAAATCTACATGACCGAGCGGGAAAAATACAACGCGATCCTCAAGGACATCCAAGAGGTCCATGGAAAAGGACGCCCTATCTTGATCGGAACGGAATCTGTCGAAGTCTCGGAAAAGCTCTCCCGCATTCTCAGACAAAATAAACTGGAACACACTGTCTTGAATGCCAAAAACCACGCCCATGAAGCGGAGATCATCGCAGACGCAGGCAAAAAGGGAGCCATCACAGTTGCCACCAATATGGCCGGCCGCGGAACCGACATCAAGCTGAAAGAAGGCGTTGCGACGGTTGGAGGCCTGCATGTGATCGGCACGACGCGCCACCATTCCAGACGCATAGACCGGCAGCTTCGAGGCCGAAGCGCCCGCCTTGGAGATCCAGGTTCTTCCAAGTTCTTTGTTTCCTTCGAAGATTCACTGATGCGCCTCTTCACCTCTCCGCGCATCACCGCATTCCTTCAGCGCTTCCGCCCGCCTGAAGGTGAACCGATCACGGCCACAGTACTCAATAAATCCATAGAGACCGCTCAGAAACGAGTAGAACAGCGCAACTATACGATCCGCAAGCATACTCTGGAATACGATGACGTCATGAACAAGCAAAGGGAAGAGATCTATTCTTTCCGAAACGAGGTCTTGCGCGGCGACAAGGTGCCAAACCTGGCTGAAGAAATTCTCGAGAATGTCTGTTGTCAAATGAGCCAAAAATTCTTTGTAAGCCGCAATGCTGAAGGAGGCTGGAACCCTGAAGGCTATCGGCAATGGCTGATGACCCATTTTCCTCTGACATTTGAAGCCCATGCATTCGACAATGACTATCTCAGCTTGGCCGAAATCGAAAAAACAGCATCCGACAAAGTCCTTTTATCTTTTAAACAAAAGCTGGAACACGAATCTCAATCTATCGAAAAAATCCAGCAATTGATGCCCGATTCCCCTAATCTCATGGTCCCTGATGTGATCCTGAACGAGGTGGTCCGCAATTTACTGATCCGCAACATCGATCGGTTTTGGCAGGAACATTTATTGCACATCGATCATCTTCGGACCGAAGTGCATTTGCGGGCAGTCGGTCAAAAAGACCCGCTGCTAGAATTCAAACACGAGGCCTTCACTCTATTCGATGCCTTCAGCCTCAAGCTGAAATTAGAGATCGCCCATGCCCTATTCAAGTTCGAAATGGTATTGCCCCAGCGTGAACCGCAGAAAAAAGAAATCCCAAAAAAATCAGCCGCTTTTCCAAGGTTGATCCATCGCACAGACCTTTCCCTAATCCCTGAATTGGACCTCTTCGGATCGAACGAGAATCCGAATGGATAAAAAGGTTGAGGCCTCGTGCAAAATGGAATTTTTGCACGATGAGAATGGACAAGAAGTCCTTCTCAAGGACGACCGTTTTCAAGTGATGATGGAATGGGAAAAGCCGTACATGGAAGCCTGCATCGATGCGCTGCAGCCAACAGGCGATGTCCTTGAAGTCGGTTTCGGATGCGGCTACGCTTCTTCGAAGATTCAATCTTACAAACCTAAAAGCCACACCATTATTGAATATCATCCCGTTGTCGCCAAAAAAGCCCGAGAGTGGGCCAAAGGGCGTCCTCATGTTGTGATCATCGAAAACACCTGGCAAAAAGCGTTGAGTTCTCTCGGTGTATTCGATGCGATCTTTTTTGATGACTACCCATTGGAGAGCGAAAAAGAGATGAACCGGTTGCAAACAGGCCACGATCAAGCGACAGGATTCCTTAACGAAGGCCGCAAAAGAATGGAAGAGATACAAAAGCAGATCTCTTTCCTCAAAGATATCAAATACACCGATCAGGATATCGATTTCTTCTTTTCCGAACTAGACGCGCAAGGACAGATCGATGAAACCCATTTTTTACGTTTTTTCTTCGATTTGGAAAAGAACAAAAATATCAGCAGAACCCAGCTTGAAAATGTGGTCAAACGACTCAGAGATGAACATAGAATTTCAGCGCGTGCTCTAGAACATTTCCTAAAAGAATGGCAAGCGAAAGAAGAGCATCCCGAATTTCCATTTCGGGCTTCAAAAGACCGTCTTTTCAATTTCCTGGAAATGTGTTTAAAAGATCACATGCGGAAAGGATCTAAATTTTCCTGTTATCTCGACGATCCCACTTCGAAATATCAGGATGAGAGATTTGTTGACGAGATCATCACTAATCCCAATCTGGATTATACAGAAACAACCATCCCTGTCTCAGTGCCAACAAACTGCACTTATTACAAATGGGACCATGCACTAGTGATCACGATCGCGAGAATGGCCTAATTATTTGAATGTATTGGCTTTTTTCAATCCGAAATAGAACAAAGGCAGCGCGATCAGACAATAGAGGAACCAATAACTGCTGTTCCATTCTAATCTTAAAACCCCATGATCTGAAAAGAAAAGCTGAAGCAAGCCGAGATTTAAAAGAAGGGCTCCAAGCGACAGCATAAAGACCGCCCAAAATGTTCCCCCCTGCGCCTGATCCTTTTCTTCGTCTACCGATTCCGATTCCGCCACCGGAATGGCAATCGATGGACTGCTTAGGTTCATGGTTTCTCTTCGGCTTCTTTGAGATCCATTTGATTCCTCATACGAGGCCATATGCCCTTTGGACGAATAAGGAGGAGTGTACAAAGAAGTCAAACTGTCTTGAAGAGACTGATGCTTGAACAAAGGGGCTTGATGAGGAGCAGATTCGATCGTCTGGGCCTGATCCGCAGTACAATATAGACACGTTTCCGCATCGATCGGGATCATTCCATCGCAGCTGGTGCACATCTTTTTACGATCAGCAGGATTCATAATCTCACTCCTTGAAATTGGACAAGGCTTGTTATTAACCAGGCCATCTGAGGCCTAGTTTTCCTTTAATCCAATTCTGACACAGCGCGTAAAATCTTTCTATATTTTATTTACAAAAGAATTTTCCTATTCTTTTGCTGCTCACTTTATGAGAAATCAATTAAAGGATTGGTCATAGAAAGTGATCTTTGCACTCGAGGGCGTATGCTAGATCTTGTATTGTCAGTTGTTTCTGCTCCATGTGTATTTTCAT
>DATIJE010000064.1:0-29436 GCA_035478995.1 Rhabdochlamydiaceae bacterium
CTGGTTCAATTGGCAAGCGAGCTCAATGTCGACGTGATCATCTTCGATGATGAGATTTCTCCGCATCAACAACGGAATCTGGAGCAGATTTTTCGCAGGCCTGTCATCGATCGGACTGAGCTGATCATCGAAGTGTTCGCACAGCGCGCGCATACCAGAGAAGCCCGTCTTCAAGTGGAACTGGCCAAGATCAAATACCAATTTCCCCGTTTGAGAAGACTATGGACCCATCTTTCCCGCCAACGCACCGGCGGCGGTGGACATCTTAAAGGGGAAGGAGAAAAGCAGATCGAAATCGACCGCAGGATCCTTCGCAAGAGGATCACACAGCTCGAAAAGGAAATTTTAGATGTGCGCTCACAAAGGGAAACACAAAGAAGCGCCAGAATGCGAGCCGGGATCCCTACTTTTGCGATCATTGGATACACGAATGCAGGGAAGTCCACACTGCTCAAAGCCCTGACAAAAGCAGAAGTGTTGGTAGAAGACCGTCTGTTTGCGACATTGGATACGACGACGCGCAAGTTCATCCTCCCAAATCGGCAGGAAATCTTACTCATAGACACGGTCGGCTTTATCCGCAAGATTCCGCACACATTGGTTGCGGCATTTAAAAGCACATTGGAAGAAGCCGTCCATACCGATATTTTGTTGCATCTTGTAGATGTCAGCCAGCCGATGGCCGAAGAGCAGGCAGAAGCAACCTATCATGTTTTGGAAGAACTTCATGCAAAAGATCAACCTGTCATCACAGTCTTGAACAAGATCGACCAATGCCAAAATCCCCTGATCTTGCAGAAAATGCGGATCAAATATCCCAAAACAGTTCAAATCTCCGCATTGCACGGGACAGGCTTTGACCATCTGTTGGAATTGATGATGCATGAACTCTCCATGATGAGAAAAATTGTCCACTTGCGAATTCCGCAAAGTCATTATGCCTTGGTCAGCCAATTGATGCGCGAAGGAAGGGTGATTTTTTCAAAATACGAAGAAAATGATGTGATCATGCAAGTTGAAATTCCAAGTAGATTGGAACACAAAGTCATCCCATTTTTATTCGGTCCTACTGTATGACTGCCCTCCGATTTGTTCCGGAAGATGAACGGCCTAGAGAACGTCTTTTAAAAGAAGGAACCGATGCTCTTGCTATTTTTGAACTGCTTGCCATTTTATTGGGCACGGGAACGAAAGGAAAGTCTGTCATCCAGCTCGCACAAGAAATATTGATCCGGTTTAGAGGGATCGACGGGCTTCTTGACGCTTCGATCCCTGAGCTAATGGAAATTAAGGGGATCGGGAAGGCCAAGGCCATTCTATTGAAGGCGGCTTTTGGGATTGCTCGTAAAGCTTCCAGGAAACAACTTGGATTAATTGAAAGTTCCATTCAAGCATATGAAATGGTTAAAAATGAAATCTCTCATTACAAGCAAGAAGTCTTGATCGTGATTTTGAGAGATGTCAGGGGACGTGCGATCCACCAGGAGAAAGTCTCAGTCGGTACCCTGTCGGAAGTATTGGTCCACCCGAGGGAAGTTTTCTATCCCGCCGTCCGTTATAAAGCTCACAGTTTGATCATTGCGCATAATCATCCGAGCGGAGATCCGACTCCATCCAATGTCGACTTGGAATTGACCCGGCTATTGATGCATTCAAGCCGTGTCATGGGAATCGGCCTGGATGATCACTTGATTATTGGCGCGGATTCTTTTGTTTCCTTAAAAGAAAAAGGATATTTGGGGGACTCAAAAAAGTATTGATCCCCCAAATACGTTCAGTTAGAACAGGCTTGCAGGAGACGCTATCCTTTCGAATGAATCATTCGAATTGAGGGGATGTGTGCTGCCATCGTCTTTGATTTCTTCGATTTTAGTTACTTGTGAAATATAAGGCCGGTCTTTTCTTCGCTCGATATATTCAAACTTACTGTCCTGCGTGAACGGGTTAAAACCTTGTATTTGGCCCAACATGGTCTTAGCCTTGCCTGCAAATGAAAGAAGTGAAATTGGGAAATCATCAGATGAAGGGATTTCTTCTTCAGTCTTTTTTTTCATCTCCTCAAACTTCTTCGAGGCATACTCATAAGTCGCTTTTGCTGCGTCTTTGACAATCTGTGCGAGGACGGCAGCTTCATCGATGTCAGAAAAATCATCGTTGCTGTTTTGGATTGGTTTTTGGTCAGACGAAAGAAGGCTTTCCTCTTGCGCTTTATTTTTTAAATAATTTTCAAGGATGAGATCCACGCCTTTTAAAACTAACGCTGTAGCGATCCCAGAGATTGGCTGGCGATATACAATTCCTGTCATGCCTCCTCTGTAGAAATTTTTCCAACCTCCTGGAGACTGCAGGATTTTTAAGACAACTTTCATCATGCCAATATTTTCATTGGAAAACTTTATTTCTTTTTGAATCCTGTCCAAAGGATGAGAACATAATGCTGCTATGATGCCGGATACAAGGCCTGCGACGGTGGAATCGACGAGCTGTTGCAATGCCGGAGTGTCATTTCTTCCTTTGGACATAGCTGACTGAATGATATCAAGACAGGTGAAATAAGGAAGAAGATAGGCCAAATTTCTCAAATAGGATGCAAAAAATCCTTTTTCCGATGTTTGAGCCAGATTTATTAACGTGCGAACATGAGTTCTACCCCGCTCATCCTGAAGAATCTTTTTCAAGACTTCGACAGTATTTTTATTATTCACAGGGTCAGCTTGAAGGCGGGTAAGGACAACAGAAAATGGATTATAAACAAGAGTATCTACTAAAGTTGCTCCTGTGAGTGCAATCGGATTTGTAATTTCAGGACGATTTGTCCAGTTTTTCTTTAAATAATTATTTGATGCACTGTAAGTCGTATAAAATGCGCCATTTGCCGGCAAAATCGCAATGACTTTCACTCCAACACCTGTGTAAAGTCGTCCTAGATTTTGAAGAATCTGATAGATCCCAGAAATTTTTTTCTTATCGGATTCCAAAGTGAGAATCTGCTTAGTATTTTTTGCAACCGTTTCGGAAAGCATCTTTTGAGTTGTTTTGGTATCAAACGGGTAGGTAATCCCAGTGACAACGACAGAATCTGCTACGCCTTTGCAAGCAGAATTTAAAAGTGTTCCTTTTTCTACAGAACTGATTGTGGCGCTTAAAGCCGCATCCTTTTCCACGGTTGCCAGAAGTACATCAGCTCCCTCTCTTTCAATAGAAGAGCGGTCCAATTTTTTTTTTGCGACAAAAATCGTTTTATTAGTAGCTTGCGGTTCGGGCAACGGTTCTATAGTGACGTCTCCGTTGATCCCTTTCACGGTATTTGCTTGAATGATATCAATCAATTCAGGGTCTTCAAATGGAGGCTGATTGATTTCTTGCGTATGTTTTCTTGTTATTTCTGGAGTAGACATACATTTTTCTCCTTAATAAAAAATTATTAATAATTTTATTATAATAATAAAAATTGAAACATGTTAATTATATCATTCATGATTTCTGAATTCAACTATTCGAGTGAATTAAATCAAACTTTATGTCTTTTAAATTTTTTAATAATGAACTAATCCTTTCAAAAGAAATAAAAAGGGTTAGATATAAAGGCAATCAATTTAAATCTTTATTTGGAGCGGTTTTTGGCGGATCATTTGAGATGCTTTTAAAAACAACAAATCCCACTCCTAAAGCAGCGCCATAAAGTCCGTAAGGAAGACGGTTTTTCGCTACGGCTGTTACAAGAGCCTTCCATGTCGGCTGCTTGATGACTTGGGCCAGATCGTTTCTTACAATCGCATTTAAAGTCTTTAGTGTTGTCTTAGCGGTTTTGTCATTTAAAGAATTTAATTGTTGAAGAACTGAAAACGGATATAAAACAGGAGAGGCTGCAACGCCGGATACAAAACCCAGGACCCCGCCATTAGCCAATTTTTCTTGATAAGTCACATGTGGGTTGCCTTTTTCAACGGCCTCTGTAGCTTTTTCCAGGAAAAAAAAATACGGGATATTGAAAGCAGTCGCTTTCATCCCTTCGAATAGGAACTTGTTGGACAGCTGTTTTACATTTCTGGCTTGATTGTCCTGAACAACTTCTCCTGCTGCTTGCGCCAAACTGGAGCCGACAAAGGACAATTGTTTTGCCTTTTCTGGATCGTCCGTTATTTTTTTCGCGAGTATTTGAGAAAAGGGGAGGGATCCAAAAAACACTGCTCCCGATGTGAAATGTTTGTGGAGCATTTTCTTAACATTGTCATTAAAAAAATTAGGACTTTCCTCAAAGTTTTTTAAAGACATGTTATTAGTAACTAAAGAATCTGATGTTCTTGAAATTGACATCCCTGCTCCTTTTGTAATTTTAACTACTTTTCGAAACGGAGAGCTAACATTTATGCAACAGTTTAGCATTAAGAAGCAATTGGAAAATTGGAAATGGCAATCCTTGTTTTTAAATGGTCATCGTTGTATCATTTTGAGCCGGGTTATTCATTTATTCAGAAAAAACCCACCCTCAATCTATGCGCATTTTCCTACAAAGTACTCCTATTTTAAAGAATCAAATCGCGGATATTGCAAGCGATAAAGACGTGCACGCTTACGAAAAAATTGGAGAGATCTTTGCAAAAGGCATTTCTCTTTTATCTGAGACTGAACCAGCGCGGTCTGAAGAATTTTCTAAACTTTTTGCCTCCATAGGCATCGATCCAAATGATAAAAACGCTATAGGAACCATGCAATCCCTTTTGTCCGAGTGTGCAAAAGAAGATCTCGTCATGGTTCGCACTCCTGATACCGGAGTCTTTCACATCCGCAAAAAAATAGAAAATGAACAGACTTTCCGGAACGTTGCCATATTCAAAATTGGAGCGAAGCGTGCGGCAATGGAAATATTAATGAGGAGGTTTTCTTGGCTGCTTGGATTGGAAAAGCAGATGGTGCCCTGCATGTATTGTGCAGCCTCGGATCCCGATATCAAATATGGAAACGTGGAAGACACTGTAGAAGAACTGTGGAATGGCAATGTGAAAAGATTTATGAATTCTTTGATCCCAGATCGTTCAAGCAGTTTTTCCTCTACAGAAGAGGATTCCCTGGACGATGAAGATATTCCGGACTGTTTCAGTGCTTATTCAGTAAAAAAAATAGAGAATACTTCATCAGTTGTAATAGGAGTTGTCCAGCCTTTCCTGTATCCAAAAGAGTCCAACGATGATTTGTTGGAATTCATCCTGATGAGCATCCTTGCCTGTGCTATAGGCTTGCGCGATGGAAAGAAAGATGGCTACATCCACAATACTTGGATAGACGTCGAAGATTGCATGCCCATGCGTATCGATCCCGAGATTTCGAAGGAAGGGATGCAAAGAACAGCTTCCGCATTTGATCTTCCCTATTTAGATGGGGACAAACGCGCGGATATCAAATTACCCTTGGACAAGATCCATTCGATAGCTCAAACGGTTAAAAATTGGAATATTCCAGAAATGCTCAAAACTCTAAGTGAGCAAAAGATCCTTTTTTACGACCCGATCGCTGAGAACATGAAACTGAAGCAGCAAGGCTTCGATGACGGAAATTGTCCAGTCAAAATTGAAAAGCTCAAATCTCATGCGATCAATGGCCATCTAAAAATCGATGTGTCCACACACTCTCAGATCCTCACACCGATGCAACTCGAAGCTTGCGGCAAAAGATTGGAGCGTCTGAAAGATTACATTCTTAAATGTTCTTCTGAAGGGCATCCGTTTAGTGCAAAAAACCTGGTTTTTTCGGTCGATAAGCACTTGCATGCCTATTACAAAACAGTGATGTCGCCGTCTATTTCTAAAACCACCCTTTTCCAACACTTCGACAGGCACGGTGTATTTTCATTATTGGGAAGAGTGGCCCCCAAAAAATTCGGTTTGAAGATTTCCAAAAAAAAGATTGCAAAGGAATGGTTGAAAATTCTCAATGGAGGAACACCTTCCTTATTTTCAAAAGAATGTTACTCTTCTCCTCCTTCCGACTTTGGAAGATCACCCTGTTGCAAAGAGTCATATTCTGAGTCTTCGAAAGAAAAAGTAGTATTTTCCTAAAATGCTAATGCGTGAACAGATGGGTCTTCATCAGAGTCAAGACGCCGGAAGAGAACATCTGAAATGCGATTAAAGAGACCAGCATTCCTCCAAGCCTTTCGCAGGCAACGAGCCCCTTTTGTCCCAATATCAATTTGATATTTGAAGCGGCGACAAGGATCAAAACGGAGGGGATCCATGCGATCATGATCGCAATCGTCATAATCCAGGGGTTATGGAGCTGTTCGGCGTAGACCATCACAGTAGCGATCGAGCCGGGGCCTGAAACGATGGGTATGGCTAAAGGGACGATTAAAGGTTCATGTCTTGGCATTTCAGGTTCATCAGCTTTGGGAAAGATCATGCTCAGCGAGATCAAGAAAAGCAGTGTTCCTCCGGAAATGCCGATAATGGGCTGGGTGATTCCGAGCAGCCGAAAAATGGATTGTCCGAAGTAATTAAATGCCAGCAAAATGCCAAGAGCTATCATGAGCTCGCGCATGATGATCTTTCTTTGCCTTTTCACGTCATATCTTCCCAGCATCCCGACAAAGAGGGGAATATTTCCGATCGAGTTCAGTACAAAGAATAAAGAAAGCGCAACCGAATATAATGACATATTCTACTAAATACTCACGTTCATAAACTCCATGTATCAACTTTTATGTATTTAGTTAATCTTTTTTAAAAAAATCTTTTAAAAGAGCTTGTAGTGCCTCCAATACACATGTCGGGAACATCGCACTGCGTGTCCATGTTCCCTGCTGGCCCTCTTGCGCCTCATCTCGCTTTGCCAAATCGCGTCCTCGAAGGCGGAGTGTGCATAGCACTACCCCGCACGCCCTACGGGCTCTTCTGCGGTGCAATTTTGCTGCGCGATCTAAGTCGATCGGCTGCTCGTGCGCTCGCGTCACTCACAGGGCCAAGCATTTTAGCAGTTTCTTTAAATGGAGGAGATACTTGGGCTCAACCTTTGACATTGGAAAGCTTGAAAAAATCACTTTATTTTCGTATGCTTTTTTTGCTGAGATACAAGGGTTTATGAAAAAAGAAATTATTATCAGATTGAGTAAGAGCTTTGAAGAGGCGGCTCACATAGAGCAGGGTATTGAATATTGGATGGCTAGAGATATCCAAGAGCTTCTTGAGTACAATGATTGGAGGAATTTTCTTAACGTTGTTGAGAAGGCGAAAATAGCTTGTCAAAACTCAGGACGGCTTGAAGGTGACCATTTCGGTGACGTCACCAAAATGGTCAAATTGGGTTCTGGAAGTGAAAGAGAGATACCCGACATCATGCTATCTCGCTATGCTTGTTATCTTATCGCGCAAAACGGCGATCCTCGCAAAGAACCCATAGCTTTTGCACAAAGCTATTTTGCTCTTCAGACAAGAAAGCAAGAGCTCCTAGAAAAACACATCCAAATGCTTGAACGGTTAGAAGCAAGACAGAAGTTAACTCAAACGGAAAAAGAACTTTCTTCAGCCCTTTATGAACATGGCGTCGATGATCAGGGGTTTGCTCGCATCCGCAGCAAAGGAGATCAAGCACTTTTTGGTGGGAAGAGTACAATTCAGATGAAACGTAAGTTAGGGCTTCCCGAATCTCGTCCGTTAGCAGATTTTTTGCCTACGATTACCATTAAGGCAAAAGATTTTGCAGGAGAGATCACTCATTTTAATGTTAAAAAGCAAAATCTGATTGGAGAAGCCCAGATTGCCAATGAGCATATAAAGAACAATCAAGACGTACGACGCGTATTGGCCAAAAGTCATATTTATCCAGAGGAGCTCCCGCCTGAAGAAGATATTAAAAAATTAGAAAAGCGCATAAAAAATGAAAGCGAGAAGTTCATTGAAAATCCGGATGCATTGCCTCAAGTAACTAAAAATTAGCTCATGTAAGCCAGATAATTTGGTGTTGCACTTATCATACTTCCTGTAAGTCGTTCTAGGGTCATAAGAAAAGCAAATAGCGATTGTACGCTGGTTCCCTGGAATATTTTGCCATAATAGAGTCCAGCGTCCAATACAAGGATGCCATCCATGTTTTGTTCCTCCATTTTTTCCTTCAAGGTATCTTGAGTTTTCCATCCTCTATAGCCGACTGCAAAGTGAGGAATATTCATTGACAGTTCGCCTACAGAGAGGTTTACCGATAAATTTCTTTGCAAAGGAGCAAGATCTCTACGCGATCGCACGACTTCGTCCCATTGAGAAGATAGGTTGGATTTAATTTCAATCACCGCGCAGACTCCTTCCGCAAGATAAAGCCGGGGAGCGTTTGGCAAAATCATCGGAAAACTGATAGAATTGCCGTACTCGATCACAACATCTGATTGGCCAGATCGATGGCCAGAAGCATCGGTGATATCCCCACTACCAATTCTGAAGGGAGGAGCTATTACATTGCTAAGCACCTGATGAATAAAAAACTCCCTCTCAGCTCCTTTTGAAGCCGATGAAAGTGTGTTTCCTCCAGCATCAGCTGCTCGGAACATATTACAAAGTTCTTGGAGGCGCTGGATAATGTGCGGATTGGGCATAGTTCCTCTTTAGCAAACAAATGTTTTCTGTTGGATCGATTCTTTCTCAAAAAAAGCAAAAGAGATTGATGATAGCTTCTCTTTGAGTTTCCCCCAATCAAAAATTCAAAGTGTATCCACTATTCGGGCGCGGAAAGGGCCAAGCGTTTTTTGTTTGCCAGTAGTAATTGGTTTTTTTGCATTTCCAAAGCCTAAATAATCTAATTTAATGTCTTACTTTTGATTTCGAGGTTGGCCCTGCGAGTGACGCGAGCGCACGAGCAGCCAATGGACTCGGATCGCAAAGTAAAATTGCACCGCAGGAAAGCCCGTAGGGCGCGGGGGGAACAGTGCTCCGCACGGCCCCCTGACGAGGACGCGATTTGACGCAGTGAGATGGGTCTCAAAGGGGCCAGCAGGGGACTTGGACACGTAGTGCGATGTCCCCGACATGTATATTGAGGCACTATTACAACTCCCTGTCCAAAAAATTCTTCCGATCTTCTATTACCGATTTATCAGAAGGCTTGCGCAAGAGCTTTTGTCATGGCATAATAGAATGCTCTGATAACAGATTCGTACTTTATGAAGAAAAAATTTAAAATTGCAACGCTGGGATGTCGGACCAACCAATATGAGTCTCAGGCTTATGCCGATCAGCTTAAGAAAATGGGATTTTCCGAAGCAGGGGAAGGCGAAGAAGCCGAAGTTTGTATTGTAAATACATGCACCGTGACAGAATCTGCGGACAGCTCGAGCCGTCATCAAATCCGCCTTCTTGCAAAACAAAATCCCAATAGCCAGGTGGTTGTCACAGGGTGCTTGGCGGAAAGGGCTCCAGAAGAGATGGATCGTATTCAGGGTGTTTCGGTTGTTGTCCCGAACCAAAAGAAAGAACATCTTTTATCCTTTGTCTTCCCTGATGAACCTATTCCCGAGTTCTCGATCGAGCATTTTTCCGCGCATACAAGAGCGTTTGTCAAAATTCAGGACGGGTGCAATTCCTATTGTACTTATTGCATTATTCCTTATGTGAGGGGCAGGTCGCGATCCAGAAAGATGCACGATATCTTGGAAGAGATCAAAAAGTTAGTCGCAAATGGATACAAGGAAGTGGTGCTTACGGGCATCAACATCGGAGATTTTGACGGCGCTCCGGAAGAGATGGAAAAGCCTGTTCGATTGTCTGAACTGGTCAGAGCGGTAGATCAAATTGAAGGAATTGAGCGGATCCGGATATCATCCATCGATCCTGATGAAGTAGATGAGGATTTGGCCGACGCTGTCTTAAACAGCAACAAGACTTGTCCTTCGATGCATATTGTTCTGCAATCCGGATCCAATGTCATCTTGAAAAGAATGAACCGTAAATACACCCGTCAAATCTTCCTGGAGACTGTGGAGCGATTAAAAGGCGCACATCCAGATTTTACGTTTACTACAGATATCATCGTAGGATTTCCTGGTGAGACAGCAGAGGATTTCAATGAAACTTTACAGGTCATGCAAGAAGTGAAGTTTGCAAAAGTACATATGTTTCCTTATAGCGAAAGAAAAAGGACTCGAGCGGCCTTGTATCCGAACAAAGTTCCTCAAGAGATCATTCAGGATCGTAAGCAGAAAGTTTTAAGAGCATCGGAAAAAACGGCTTTTGAGCTGCGGGAAAAATACATTGGAAGAAAAATGAAGGTGCTCTTGGAAACCGAGAGTTCTACATCCGCCGGCTATCTCGCCGGCCATACAGACAACTTCTTGCGCGTTTTGATCCCTTCGCAAGGCCTTCGTTCGAATGATCTCATCGATGTGGAATTGGTTGCCAATGGTCCTGATGCTCTTATAGGAAGGAGGGTTTCATCATGCGCATAAAGATCGCGGAAAGGCTTCATCCCTTTTCTCATACGCCAGGTGTGTCTTGCATCGTTCCCAACACTTCTGTTGAAGTGGAGGTTTTTCCTGTTCTGTTGAGGTTCAAAGATCTCGATTCATCGATGCAGACTGAATATAAGCTGGACCTGAAAGGGCCTGTTCGAAATTTTACAGTTGTTCAGGATTTAGAAAAAATGTGCGTCCGAGTCTTTGGACATTTTGCTGAAGGATACGTGCGCTATCATATTGTCCGAGAAGAAAAGGGATTGGCAATCGTATTTGAGAAAGCGCCTGGTACATTGCTGGCTCGGCAGATGAACATTGAAATGCCTATGTCGATTGATCGAGTTGAAGTTCAGCCGGAGCGGCTATCCTTGGGCATCGATAAAAAACAGGATTGGGACCTCGTAGTCCGTCGGCAAGATTTGAAGGAAATCTTTCCCATTTGGCTTAGATTAGGGCAACTGTTAGGGACTTCGAAAATAGAATCTTCTCATATTGGCACGCTTTCCCTGCTCGATGTGTGTGAAGAACTGGTCGCCAAACGTGAAAAGATCGCGCTGTTAGATGCTTTTCTGAATGTATTCAATGCAGGTTTTCGCGGAATCATGGTTCCAAGACTTTCAGATGACCAATTTCAAGGCTTGGCCCCAGAAATAGAAAACAGCGCTTCAGGAGCTTTCCCTCTGCCTATTTTAATCAATGGATCTTCATTGGTCCGTTCTCTGTTTTTTGAGGAAGATCCAAACAGCATTTCTTTTTTACCTTGTCTTCTTTCCAATTTTGATTGTGGGCGGTTCATCAATATTCAAAGTATGCATGGTGAGATTGATATGGAATGGTCCAAAAAAATGTTGCGGCGCGTTGTGATCCGATGCAAGACCAATCGAGAACTATTTCTGCGCCTTCAAAATTCGATCAAAAAATTTCGGATTCGCAAATCACAGAGAGATAGGGGAAAGGTGATCGAGTCCGGCAAGTCTATTCTTTTAAATGAGAATGAAACTCTTCTGCTCGACCGCTTTCAAAGATAATCTTGATTTTCATGAGCGAAGAGGGTATTTCTATTTTCAAATCAAAAAAATAATGAACATTAAAAATACATGGATCAGGTGGAACTCGCTGCACAAATCGGAGACACTCTCGAAAAGGGTTGTTTTGATCCTCATTATTATCTAGGTCTGCATCCGGTCGATGACAATACCAAGGTCATCCGTTTATGGTATCCGGGCGCCTCAAAGATTCATTTAGAAGTATTCGGTCAAATCGTAGAAGCAAAGCTTGTAGATAACCGGGGCCTGTTCGAGTATCTTGTCCCCGCTCATACTTCTTTTCGAGATTATCGGATCTATCATCGCTCTGGACTTCTGGCGCACGATCCTTATTCTTTTTCGCCCTCATTTGGAGAACTGGACAGCTACTTGTTTTCAAGAGGAGTGCATTATCAATTGTATGATGTCATGGGAGGAAGAATCATTGAGCACCAAGGCGTCAAAGGAGTCAAATTTGCTGTTTGGGCGCCTCAGGCGCATAGCATTTCTTTAGTTGGAGATTTCAATTTTTGGGACGGAAGGGTCAATCCCATGCGCAGTATGGGAGGAGGCGGAGTCTGGGAGTTGTTTATTCCTGGATTGCCGATCCTCGAGAAATATAAATTTGAAATCAAGACTAAGGAAGGGCATGTGAAAGTCAAATCTGATCCTTACGCCTTATACTCCGAGCTTAGACCGCGCACGGCATCCATTGTTTATGATGTGACCCGATTTGCATGGACCGATTCCGCATGGATGAATAAACGAGTGCAGGAAAAAGGAAAAGGGGTTCCTCTGAATATTTACGAAGTGCATCTTGGTTCCTGGAAAAAAAAAGAAGGGTATTTTTTAAATTATCGGGAAATTGCACACGAACTTGCTAAATACTGTTTAGAGATGGGATTTTCCCATGTTGAATTACTGCCGGTGTCCGAGCATCCATTGGATGAATCTTGGGGATATCAAGTCAGCGGTTTTTATGCTGTGACTAGCCGTTACGGTACGCCGGAAGATTTTCAATATTTTGTCAATCATTTGCATCTGAATGATATCGGTGTGATCATCGATTGGGTGCCTGCCCATTTCCCTACGGATGACTTTTCTTTGGCACAATTCGATGGGTCCTATCTGTACGAACATCAAGATCCAAGAAGAGGATTTCATCCTCATTGGAATACATACATTTTCAATTACAGCCGGTATGAAGTTTCCAATTTTTTGATCGCTAGTGCTTTATTCTGGTTCAGCAGGATGCATATCGATGGCATGAGAGTCGATGCGGTCGCTTCGATGCTCTACCTTGACTATGGCAGAAATCCCGGAGAATGGGTTCCAAATATTTATGGAGGAAGAGAAAATATCGATGCGATCGAATTCATCAAACATTTGAATTCTGTCGTTCATGAAAAATTTCCGGGAATCTTAATGACCGCTGAGGAGTCTACCTCTTTTACCGGGGTCACTCATCCTTTGGAATGGGGTGGGCTTGGATTTGATATGAAATGGAACATGGGATGGATGAATGACACCCTTCGTTATTTTCACAAAGATCCGTTTTACCGTCATTATCATCACAATGAGCTCACGTTCGGTTTGATCTACGCCTTTTCAGAGAAATTCATTTTGGTTTTATCTCACGACGAAGTTGTACATGGAAAAGGAAGCCTGATTTCAAAAATGCCCGGAGATGATTGGCAAAAATTTGCAAACGTGCGCCTCCTTTATAGCTATATGCTATGCCAGCCAGGGAAAAAACTCCTATTTATGGGTGGAGAGTTAGGACAATGGAACGAATGGAATTGTAAAGAAGAACTGCATTGGTTTTTACTCAGTTATCCGAATCACAGTAGTTTGCAAAGAATGATCAAAGAAATAAATGGTTTTTATCGGAACAGTCCGGCTCTTTGGGAATATGATTTTGAAGGGAGAGGATTTGAATGGATCGATTTTTCCGATCGAAAAAATTCTGTCATCAGCTATTTGCGAAAAGGCAATCAGCATTATCTAGCCTGCGTGCATAATTTCACTCCGATGTTTTTTCCCGACTATGTAATCCCTTTGTCCAACGTCAAGAGAATTCAGGAAGTATTTAACACCGATCGAGATATTTATGGGGGATCGAACAAAGCAGGCCATCCTGTGAACATCATCCATGACAGCTCAGGCCGACCGACCGGATTTAATATCATGCTGGCCCCTCTTGCCACGATGATCTTTGAAGTGCATTTTGAGTAAAATTATGTCCCATACCAAACAAGAATACCACCGCCTTATTGAAGAAATCCGAACACATGACAGGCATTATTATGCCCAAGCAAAGCCTGTCATTTCCGACTACGAATATGACATGCTGGTCAAAAAAGTCGAAGCGATTGAAACAGAACATCCAGATTGGGTTTCGCCCACATCGCCAACACGCCGCATAGGCGATACGCTGACCAAGGGATTCAGGCAGATCGAGCATGAAGTGCCGATGCTGTCCTTGGACAATACGTATTCAAAAGAAGAATTAGAAGATTTTGTAAAGAGAGTACATAAGCTCTTGGAGCGCAAAGATGTCGTTTTTTGTGCCGAACTAAAAATGGACGGGGTCGCTGTGTCTGTAAGATACGAAGATGGAATCTATGTTCGCGCTTTGACCAGAGGTGATGGAAGAAAAGGGGATGATGTGACTGCCAATATGAAGACCATTTTAAATCTTCCTCTCGAATTGAGCGGTTCCCACATTCCCGATATTTTGGAAGTGAGAGGAGAGGTGTTCATGCCTCTTAACGTATTTAAAAAACAGAATCAAGAAAAGGAAGATGCGGGAGAAGAAGTTTGGGCCAATCCTCGCAATGCAGCAGCAGGGTCTTTAAAACTGCTTGATCCAAAAGAAGTTTCCAAACGACGTCTTTCTACGGTATTTTATGGGATTGCCATCGATTCTTCCAATTCCATAAAGACTCAATTCGAAGCCCAGGAATTTCTAGAAAAACTGGGACTTCCCGGATTCGATAAAAGGCATCGCCGTCAGTGCCATGACAGCGAAGAAATCATGAAATTTGCCGATAAGGTTGAAAAAGAGAGACATGATCTCCCATTCGAAATTGATGGGATCGTAGTCAAAGTCGATGCGTTGAAGTATCACGATGTATTAGGAAGCAGGGGAAAGTCGCCAAGATTTGCCGTCGCTTATAAATTTGCTCCGGAACAAGCTGTGACGCGCATTAAAGACATCACAGTCCAAGTTGGAAGAACAGGCGTTTTGACGCCGGTTGCAGAATTGGAGCCCGTTTTTTTAGCGGGCAGCACGATTTCCAGAGCGACCCTGCACAATCAGGAAGAGGTAGAGCGGAAAGATATACGGATCGGAGATTGGGTGACCATCGAAAAAGGAGGGGATGTCATCCCCAAAGTGGTGCAGGTTGAACTTAAAAAACGGCCCCATGGAACCCATCCCTGGAAAATGCCTAGAAACTGTCCAAGCTGCGGCTCCCATGTTGTGCATTGTAAAGACGAGGTCGCTGTACGGTGCCCGAATATTGAAGGATGTCTAGAACAGAAAATCGGGCGGATTGCTTTTTTTGTCGGTAAAAATGCCATGGACATCGCGCATCTTGGGGAAAGGGCAGTTGAACAATTGGTGGAAAAAGGGCTCGTTGAGAGTTTTTCCGATATCTACAGATTGACGGAAAAAGATTTGGCCCAATTAGAAGGTTATAAAGAGAAATCCATTCATAATCTTTTAAATAGCATAGAACAATCGAAGCATGTGACCCTCGCACGGTTTATCTTGTCCCTCGGGATCAAATACGTGGGCGTGGAAACAGCAGAGATTCTCGCGAATGAGTTCCGCAGTATAGACGTCTTAGCTAAGGCAACTGAAGAAGAATTAATGGAAATTGAAGGGATCGGAGAAAAGATGGCCAAAGCGATTGTGGAATATTTTTCTGAGCCTGCACGTCTAAAAGAAATCCATGCTCTGTTTAAAAATGGGGTCCATCCGCAGGTTCCGAAGATTTCCAAAAGAAAGGACCATGATTTTTATGGTAAAACGTTCGTTCTCACGGGCTCGCTTGAGGATTATACCCGTTCAGATGCAACCTCTCTAATTAAAGAAAGGGGGGGCAAAGTAGCAGGCTCGGTAAGCAAAAAGACCGATTATGTATTAGCCGGTGAAGATCCAGGCTCCAAACTAGATAAAGCGCATCAATTGAAGATAAAAGTAATTGATGAAAAGCAATTCAAGGACATGTTATAATTGCTGCCCAGTCGAATTTTTGAGGAAAAATTATGTCATATGTTTACAGTTTTAATTTACGAGATCCAGCGGTAGAGTTTGAGAAGTTTGAAAAGCAAACAGACTTCAGAAGTGAAATAACGAAGTTGGAGGCAGAAAGGATTCAGCTCTTAGAAAGGGTAACAGTCTCATTTCAAAATATTGAAAAACGTTATAAATGCGAATGCGGGACAGTCCAAGTTCAAGTTTTAGAATACTCGGAAGAGGACAAGAAAAGAGATTTTGAAAAGTATAAGGATATAGGACATGAAGCTTATTCAAGAAAAGAATATGAAAAGGCAATTAATGCCTTTAATAAAGCTCTTGATTTCAATCCCCAAGATACAAATCTTATCTTTTATCGAATGAAAGCCAAATTGGATCTTATGGACTCAGGGAATCAACAGGAACCGATTGATTTAACAGGAGTTGAATCTATTCTGGATTCGATATAACACTAAAGCCTGGTTGCTATAATCCGCAAAGAAGCGTCTGATGGCTATACCCATTGACGGTGACTTTTTGCAAGGTGCCGATCAGGCTCTCATCTCCATCGAAAACCGCGTTTTTCCAACATCGGGTGCGCCCTTTTAGCTGCTGATCATCTTTATTGCGCCGTTCGATAAGAACTTCAATTTCCGTTCCTAGCATTTCTTGCCTTTGTTCTGCGCAGATCTCGTTATGTAAATTGAGCAAGCGCTGAAGACGTTCCTGTTTCACATCTTCGGAAATATCATCATTCCAACGAAAAGCCGGAGTTCCTTTTCTTGCGCTGTAAGCGAAAATAAAGGCGACAGAATAGCGGATCTCTTTAAAGATATCGTATGTCAGTTGAAATTCTTCTTCCGTTTCGGTTGGGAATCCTACAATGATATCTGTTCCCAATGAAACGTCTGGAACGATCTCTCTCAACAAAGAGACTTTTTCCATATACTGCTCCACCGTGTACATTCTGTGCATCTTTCTCAAGATCCGGTTCGATCCCGCCTGAATGGGAAAATGGACAAATTCGCAGAGGGACGGCAAATCTCTGATCGCATGCATCAATTGCACCGTGATATCGACCGGATGGGATGTCATGAACCGGATCCTGTGCAAGCCTTCGATTTTGTCGAGCTTGTAGAGCAAATCATGAAAGAGACAATTCCATTCAGGTTTGTCTTTTCCATAGCTATTGACATTTTGTCCTAATAAAGTAATTTCTTTGTATCCTTGCTGGACCAGGTGTTTGCATTCTTCGACGATGCTCTCCGGTTCTCGAGACACTTCTTCTCCCCGGGTATACGGAACCACACAATAAGTACAGAATTTGTTGCATCCCCGGATGATGGAAACATACGCTTTGACAGGATCATCTCGTTTAGCGATGAGATAGTTTAAATTTTCTTCAAATTCGTCATCTGTGCGCAAGATATGACGTTTAGTCTCCAATACCTCATCCAGGACATTGTTCAAATCGCTGATATTATTGGTGCCGATGACGAAGTCGATATGCGGTAATTTGCGGAATAAAGATTCTTTTTTTGCCATCGCCATGCATCCTGTCACGCCGATGATAGATTTGCGTTTGCGGGAGCGCCCAAGCTGGCCCAGCTTGCCCATGACTTTCCGCTCCGCAAGATCGCGGATCGAACAGGTATTGAAGATCAAGAGGTCTGCTTCGTCCTCGTCCTGGATTCGGACCAGGCCCCTTTTTTCTAGCTGGCCGACCATGATTTCGGAATCGAGTTCGTTCATCTGACAGCCATAAGTGCGGATAAAAAAAGTATTTAACTTGCGCATATATCTATAAAATTATTTTCAATACATCGGTATGAAGCTAAAAATTCTAACTCAAGAGGGATCTTTTGGCAATAGCGATCACGTTCGGTATAAAATGCTTGGAAAAAAAAAGATAAAATCGTATGCTGATCGCTTCTATTAAATTGCAAACCTAGTTTATTTGAAGGCCTGGATCAATGACTCAGAAAAAGAAAAACTCCACAATTCTTTTAACCAAAGAAGAAGTGCATCCCAGTCGTAATTGGTTTATCTTGGATGCGACAGGTAAAACGCTCGGCCGTTTTGCTGCTGAAGTTGCGAAAATCCTAAGAGGAAAGCATAAAACGACTTTTACTCCGCATGTAGACGCAGGCGATGGCGTCGTCATCATCAACGCTGAAAAAATTCATGTGACAGGAGCTAAAGAAGCTCAAAAGATTTACCGTTATCATACTGGGGCAATGAGCGGAATGCGCGAGGTCCCATATAAAGTTATGAAGCAGAAAAAGCCTGAATACATCATTAGACACGCCGTCAAGGGAATGATGCCTAAGACTCGGTTGTCTGAAGCTCAAATGAAAAAATTGCGTATCTATGCGGGCGAAAAGCATGAAATGGATGCTCAAAAGCCTGTTCTAGTAAATATCTAATCATCAAGGTCATTCAAAGAATATAGCAGGAATTATGGTACAAGAAAAAGTTGGAACAGGAAGAAGAAAGACAGCTGTCGCTTCTGTACGCCTTAGACCCGGAACAGGGAAAATTGAAGTCAATGGCCGCACATTCGAAGATTATTTTCCTTTGGAGTTACAGAGGAACACGATCCTCGCTCCATTCGAGAAGTTCACATCTGCAGATAAATACGATATGATCATTCGCGTTAAAGGCGGAGGGATTCAGGGACAGGTGATCGCTTCAAGATTGGGCATTTCGAGAGCGCTCGTTCAAGAAGACGATCGACGCCGCCAGGATTTAAAAACGATTGGTTTCCTAACGCGGGATTCACGTAAGAGAGAACGTAAAAAATATGGATTGGCCGGAGCTCGTAAGCGCTTCCAATTCTCCAAAAGATAAAGTTCTTGATTTTTTCAGCGATTTAGTTAAATATTTATTTTACTTTGAAAGTCAGCATTTTTTTCCTCCTTGTTGATATGAGCCTTTGGGAATTTCTCAAAGGCTTTTTTTATAAGCGGAGAGTACCTTATGGAAAAGAAGAAAGGAAAGCTTGTTGCCGACTCGGCAATCAACGATCAAACTGCTGTCGTCTTTCCGAATGATTTGAATGCTTACGGTACCTTGTTTGGCGGACGTGTTCTTGAACTCGCCGACAGAACAGCAGGGGTCGTTGCCAAACGGCATTCCGGTCGAGACTGTGTGACGCTAGGTATCGATTCTGTAAGATTTCTTGCTCCAGCCAAACACGGGGACGTTTTGGTATTTAAGGCTTCGATCAACCGGGTATGGCATACTTCTATGGAAATTGGGATCAAAGTTTTAGCGGAAGATTATAAGAAATTAGATAGCAAACATATTTTCTCTGCCTATTTCACTTTCGTCGCTATAGACGATGCGTTGAAACCGGTTGCAATCGATGCAATCATTCCTGTTACTGATGAGGAAAAACGGAGATATGAACAGGCTGAGCTCCGCCGTAAACAACGCTTGAAACAATCCTAATTGATCTTGTATTTATTCGTTAGATAACTCAGATAGGCTTCTTCATCGACAGGTTTACCAGTGATTTTAATAGCTAGTTCATCAGGCGTGAATTGACGGCCATATTGATGGATATTTTCTCGAAGCCAGTCTCTAAGAATACTCAATTCGCCACGCTCGATGTGTCCTTTCCAGCCTGGATGAGCCTGTTCGAATTTTTGGAAAAATTGAGCAGCGTATAAATTACCCAATGTATATGTGGGAAAATATCCAATAGCTCCTATAGACCAATGGATATCCTGCAGACACCCTTCTGCGTCATTTTTTGGAGAAACGCCAAGGTAATCGATCATTTTACTCTTCCAAACTTCGGGTATTTCTTTTACTTTCAATGCGCCTTCCATAAGCATTTTTTCAATTTCGAAACGAACGATGATATGCATGGAATAGGTCGCTTCATCCGACTCGATTCGGATCAAAGAAGGCTTAATCGTATTGATAGCTCGGTAAAAATCGTCTAAAGGGATCTCTTTTAGTTGATCTGGAAATTGCGTTTGCAGCAAAGGATAGAAATGTTTCCAGAATGGCAAGCTGTGGCCGATAATGGTTTCCCACATCCTTGATTGACTTTCATCGATGGCCATAGACGCATGTTCGCATATAGGAGAGCCGAATTCTTGCACCGGCAAGCCCATGTTGTATAGTCCATGACCCCCTTCATGAATGACAGCAAAGATATTCGACATCAAGTAGTCTGGATGCACGCGCGTAGTCAGGCGAGTCTCTTTTGGATGCAAGCCCATGCAAAATGGATGATTGGTTTGATCGAGCCTGCTGGTATTTTCATCAAATCCCATTGCTTTCAGCAGTTTGTGTCCGAATTCCAGCTGTTTGGAGGGGTCAAAATACCCGTACAGAAAATCCCTGGGCGCCTCTGAAACAGTTTTGACAGTTTTAAGAAAAGAGGTGAGAGACGACTTGAGCCTATCAAAAAGACCAGTTAGATACTGTGTCGACATGTTGGGTTCGAAAAGGTCAAGCATGGCATCGTAAGGGTGGTCTTTGAATCCCAGATAATCCGCTTTTTTTCTCGATAAATTTACAATTTTTTCAAGGTGGGGTGCAAATTCTTTAAACGAATTATGCTTTTTTGCAATTCCCCAAGCATGCACCGATTTGGAAGCTGTCTCAGAAAATTTTTTCACGAATGCAGCAGGCAGGGTAACAACTTTCAGATAGTCCCGCCTCCATTCGCGCAAAGCGGCTGTTTGGACAGGATTTAGCCCGTTTGCTAGAATTTCGCCTGTTTTCAAATCGACGAGCTGTCCAAGGATTTGGCTGTATTTGGAGCTGGTCTTGAGTTTATGTATCAGAGATGCCATTGCTTGAAGCTGTTGGGACCGAAGTTCGATCGAAGAATGGGGCATGTAAGTCTCCTGGTCCCATTCTAGCAGCTTATGGACAGATTCCATCACAGTATAGTGTTTGGAAATCGCAAGCAATTTCGAATAGGCCTTCTCGCTACTATCCATAATCTCTCTTATTTCTTGCTTTTGCTAAAAAACTCGCACAGCCTTTCTCGAAAGTCCCCGCAGCCCTGTTTTTTTTCCATTTTATTTCTCCAGCGCAGGTTATTTCCTTCCGAGACGATCTTGGCGAGTTCTGTCATCCGCTTATCTTGAGTCGATAGAATGTGGTCTTTGATCTTGTCTTTTAACACTTCTTCCCATGCACAGTCGGCGACTTCCAAAAAATACTCGGCAAAATCTGCATGTTCATCATGGCCATTTTCTCCATGGCAACATTCTTCTTTTTTAGAATGGCATGGGCAACAGCATTTTTCGTTAGAATTGCATTCCATATTTCCTCCTCAAAGGTTTTTTATTTAAAGCAATGTAATGCAGTTCGAGGATTATTGTCTAGCCGCATACAGGCGAGATGGTATTTTTCTTATGAACATAATGAGCTTTTCAAACTGATCTATAAACCAGGTATGTAATGGGGTGCAAAAGGCCCAACTTAAGAAAAAAAGCGCAATGGACCCGCTTCCTATAATGACATCTGAAAGCCAATGTGCTCCAGTGATCAAGCGGGGCATGCACAGAAAGGCAGCATAAATGGCTGCGAAGCTGCCTCGTTTCCATCCTGAGTAATAAAAGTAGCTCGCAGCGAATAAAATAGCGGTAGTCGCATGATCGCCGGGAAAACATCTTGGCGAATCGTCTTTGATTCTAAGCCAAGGGATCATCTCTGAAAGGCGGATGCTCGAATCGAATACCAGTGTTGGGCTCTCTCTTGGAATTTCAAGGTATTTGCGGAAGAGCATCCGATTGACGAAGTAAATGATCAAAGCAATGTATAAAGCGCAGAACAAAAGTTCCGCACCTTTTCTTGGTCTTAATTCTTTGGCTGCGCGCCGGATATGGATGGCAAAGAAAGTTAAAATGACAATGTCTTCGACCCAATCGGCCAATTTATGATTCGCGAACGCCCAGAAAAGCTGCCATGGTTTCCCCAAACTCAAAGAACCATTGATCGTTTTAAAAAAAACAGCATCCATGCCGTCCCAAAAAACCCTGGTGACAGGCCATAAAAATGTGCTGATCAATATTGCCATCATAAGATGGCATAGTAAAAGTGCTTTAACATTCCATTTTTTAGAAATCATTGAGTTTCCTTATACAGTTTTAGCAAATTTCCAACCAAAACCCGCAGCGCATCCTAAAAAAGGAGTCAAAATGGCCCAAAGCGGTGGAAATACATTGTTCTCGCCTAAAATGACCGCACTGTCCATCAATGTGAAAAAAGAGATGTAACCAAAGAGGCCAAATGCATAGATGAAAAAAATAGACAGATTGCGCGCATAGCGAATGCAAAATGGGGTGATGGCGATCAAGACCAAAAAAGGCAAAAGAGGCATCACACTTTTGAAACAAAGCCGAGTCATGATTTCTTTAGCTTCGTATACTGAGGCTGTTTTTTTGTGATACAATAGACGAAACAGCTCTGAAATGCTGCGGTTTTCAAAAGGAACATAACCTTTGCGTGGCATATTGCGGTCCCATTTGATCTGTTTGAATAAAAGGGAATTATAAGACTCTTCTCTTTCAAAGAACCCCTGGCTATTTCTCTTGAGATGATCGACATATTGACCGATTGGTTTTTCCGGATCGGCCTGAAGGTATTTTATACGCCAGATATCTTCAGATGAACTCAACCAGATGACGTCGAAAAAGAGTTTTTTGTCTTTATCATAGGATTGATAGATCAATTTTGAATTATCTTTTAAACATTGCACATGCACGGGTTCTCTTTTTTTTCCTTTATGCAGGTGTTTAAAATGGGAATAGTAGAATTTATCGAGATAGTTCAGGGATCGGGGTAAAAGATACTCACCGTTGAAGTAATTGAAGCAAGTACATAGGAACGCTACCAGAAAAAAAGGGCTCAATAACTTTTTAAGTTTTACGCCCGAGGCTTGCAAAGCGACCAACTCCCGATTGGCATTGAGTGTACTGAGTACTTTGATCGTTGCAATCAGCAGCGCTAAAGGGATAAGGAGATCGGCCCGCTTAATGAATTGGTTCGCATAATACAAAAAAATATCTGAAATCTGTATTTGTTTATCTACTATGAAATCCTGCATGTGGGTCGAATAATCCATGATGGAATAGAGGAAATAGAAGACAAATAGAAACAATAGAAAAACTTTAATGATTTCTCTAAAGAAATACCTTTCCCATATCATTCTAAGAATCATTCAATGCCTCCGGAAACGCGCTTCAATGACCTCATGGATAATAAAATGATGATCGGATGAGGTAAAAAATAGATCAATGTTGCAGCTATAGGAAAATGTCTAAGAGATTTTGCCACGATGAACGATACCATAAACAAAGAGGCCAGGCAGATCGCCCAAATGATTCCCTTTTTAGTACGCTGCCGTCCTATTTCCATGCCAAAGGCAATCCCGATAAAAGTAAAAGTAAAAGCCGCAAATCCAATCGAAAGCCTTCTGGAAATCTCGAGCTGCGCCCGGCTTTTAAAAAATTTGCAACCGTGTCTCTCGAGGTGTTCTTTTGCAAATAATATTCGCCAGGTCAGATAATCATAATTTGAATACCAGTCTTTAGTTTGCATGAATTGGGACAAATTCATCGCTTTGGTAGACATGGAAGTTTGATTTTCAATGACCAAATGGTCGAAACCATCGGGTTTTTTTGCGTCGATACTGGAAATGAAAGTGACCTGATTGCCCATCAAGAGGTCTTTGTCCAAAGACAATTCTTTGGCGGTCATCAATCCTAATCTGCGATTGGAGTGGTTATTGATCACGAATACAACATCGTTGGCGTTCTTTCCAGTATTTAAGACCTTCATGCCGATATAAGCGCTTTTTAGTTTGACAAGAGTTTCTTTTTGTAAAAGAAATAGGGGATTGACCGAAGTGATTTCATAGATCATCTCTTTAGTGAGGTTGCGGCATCTTGGAGCGATTTCGGAAGCGATGGTAAAATTGAGGAGACTTAAGAAACATCCTGCAAGAAAGATTGGGAAAGTGAGGGTTTTCAACCCAATGCCGCATGCGCGGAAAGCAGTCAGTTCATGCGTATGGCTGAGCTTCTGGAATAGAAGCATTGCTGCGATCAAACACGAAATGGGTATGGCGTATCCGAGAATCAAGGGGATCTGATAGGAAGTGAATAAAAATACGGTCAAATAAGAGGTGCCTGAAGCAGCAAAGCGGGCTATTTCTTGGAAACGGGTCACGAGGAGAATAGAGATAAAGCCGATGACGCAGAACAGAAAGACTTGGAAATAATTGCGAAGCTGATAACGCCATAGGATCGGCATAAATCGAACCTTATAAATAGAACGAGTAGGAATTTCATTATGATTCTACTCTAGCTGAAATATTTTCCATAGTTGAATTTTTCCCCTTTAATGGTTTATATTCCCTCAAATGAAAGATGCTGTTTTATACAAAGTGAAAGAATTCTTAAGGAAGTATTACCTGACGGAAGCCCCTCTACTTCTAGGTTTTTCCGGAGGCCCCGATTCTGTGGCATTATTGTATCTTTTGCTTGAGTGTAAACGGTTTTTCCCGGATTTAGATCTCCATTTAGCCCACGTCGATCATGGATGGAGGTCTGAAAGTGCTGCACAAGCATCGAAGTTGCGCGACTTCGCACATCTTTTAAACCTGCCATTTCATCAAGGCACTCTTCCTAAGCCTGAAGAAAACGAAAGTAATCTAGAAGCAAAAGCAAGAGAATCCCGTTTGCGGTTTTTCAAGGACCTCTACTTTCAATGCGGATGCCAGGCCCTTTTATTAGGGCATCACAAAAATGATCAGGCTGAAACCGTTTTAAAGAGAATTTTCGAAGGGGCCAGCCTGGTTTCTTTAGGCGGGCTCCGCGCTGTTTCAGAACTTTATGGAATGCACATTTGGCGACCGCTTTTAAACGTTTCAAAACAAGAGATCCATCATTGGCTGGAAGAGAAGGGGCTGCAATCCTTAGACGATCCGACAAACCGCGACCCAAAATTTTTACGGTCCAGAATGCGCACCCACATTTTTCCCCGGATTGAATCTTCTTTTGGAAAGCAGATCCATGGGAATCTTTGTTATTTGGCCGATAGCTCCAGCGAATTAAAAGCGTATTTTGATAGAAGGACCGAACCGATGTTCAGACAGATCAAGAAAGGCCCTTTTGGATCTTATCTCGACTTCAATCCTTTTTTTCCTATCGAACGATTAGAGATCAGAGCCTTTTTTAAAAAATTTGGGGAAGTCCAAGAATTATTGCTATCCCACGACAATTTGGAACTTTTAGAACAACTAATCCTCTCAAAAGCAGCAAATAAGAGATTGAGATTCAAGAACAAATGGTTGTTTGTGGATCGGGGATTCTTTTTTTTCATGGAAGACCCTATGCTTCCATTTGCTGTTACAGGGCCTCTGTTGTCGAAAGAAATGATTCACAACGGATGGATATGGAGATGTTCTTATGAACCACGTTCGGTATATGTAGAGACCTCTTCATGGAAGAATCTATGGCTCGGTGCTGCAAGGGTTGTCTTGCCGAAAGGGGATTATGAACTTACTCCTCCCGATCTTACCGCCTCTTTTCCAAGAAATACTCCGATTCGAAAATGGTGGGGCAACCATTACATCCCTGCGTTCCTGCGGACAATTTTTCCTGTGATTAGCCAAAAAGGGGAAATCGTCCATGAGTTTCTAACTGGGAAATCGGTTTTGGCCGGAAAGTTGGAACCCTTTGTTGTTTTTTCATTGGATATTACAAAAATCGTGTCTAATTTGAACAAAAAATTTTATTGAGAACAGGCGATTCTAAGCCATTCATTTTTATGCCTTTCATGTAAGAATTGAGGGGATTGTCCTTTACTTAAAAACCAGTAGGATGATTTAATTTTTCTTCTAAAAACTTGGAAAATTTGATATAAATAAGAATATGAGCAACGACAATAAAATAAAGCCTGATCCTAAGAAAGGATTGCCCGGTGGGTTCATCGTTTTCCTTCTCGCTACTATTTTAATCATTTTAACAGTCCAAAATCTCACAGGTGAAAAGTCTGCAAAGGTTTCTTTTAGCCATGAAGTGGAACACCTGGTCAATCTCGATCTGATTCAACCAGAAGACAGCCGTAAAATCGCGCTCAACGATAATCTCGTCACTTTTACAGGAAGATTCAAGGAACGTGTGTCCGAGGATTCCAAAGGACGTTATAAGTATCTTGAGCTACTAAACCGCAACCATGAATTGACGGGAGAAAAGCAAAGGCTCGATCAAGACTTGATTGCTCTCAAGCAAAATGTTCGGGATTCCGCCGACTGGTTTTTACATTTAAGCGGTTTGCCAATTCCAAAAAATGGCTATGTTGTCGTCGGGACCGTCTATGATACCGCTGAAAAAGAAAACGCCGTCATTATCAAGAAACTAACAGATAAGGACATCCTTAGCCTTGCCGATTTGGAAAAACGCTTTTCCAAATTGTCGGAATCTTCTTCTGATACAGGAGCTTTTGGAAGAGACTTATTGACCCTCGTTCAAGGGTTTCGCTCTCCCGCGCTCGGCATCGGCAATGAGGACATGAAGCAACAGTTAAAGAACATCGAACAGCAAATCGCTTCGACAAATCTCGCTTTCAAGGCTTCTCAGACAGCTGGCTCGATTATTCTTACAGCCTCCGATCAAACCGGTCCTTTTTCTGTGTATCGCTCTGCCTTGGACCAACTCACTTCGATCGTCTCCGAACTCGATAAACAACAAGATAATACCAGGCTCCTACTTCTTCGAAGCGTTCGGACTTATACAACAGAACTTCAGCAATATAGTACAGTTTATGAGGAACTGGACAAAAATGAGGCGCAATTAGACAAGTCGAGACAATCCGTCGCTTCAGTGATCTGGTTTTTTAATAACAAAGAACTTTCAACCCGCGCTCTTGAAAAACAAGACCCGGAAGTATTCAGTCATTGGTTCTCGCAGACCAAGCAGGAATGGAGTAATTTTACGAGCAACAAAGGTGCAAGCTTCAAAGCTCCTGACCAACCCCGTAATACCGTTCTGGAAAAGACGTTCAAGAGCGAAGAGCCGTCACCCAATTATTTCAGCTATCTATTGACGATACTACCCGTTGTTTTTGTGATTCTTCTCCTATATTTTGTATTTTCACGCCAAATGAAAGGGGTGGGGGCAAGTGCGATCAATTTTGGAAAATCACCTGCTCGCTTATTGACGAAGGACAGGAATAAAATTACCTTCAGGGATGTAGCAGGGTGCGATGAGGCTAAAGAAGAATTGCAAGAAATCGTGGATTTTCTTAAAGACCCTACTCGATTTACTGCTCTTGGTGCGCGAATTCCTAAAGGCGTCCTTCTCATTGGAGCCCCAGGAACAGGTAAAACGTTAATTGCAAAAGCGGTAGCAGGCGAGGCCGACCGTCCTTTCTTTTCTATTTCAGGCTCAGACTTTGTCGAAATGTTTGTCGGGGTTGGCGCAAGCCGTATCCGGGACTTGTTCGATCAAGCCAAGAAAAATGCCCCTTGTATTATTTTCATGGACGAGATCGATGCCGTGGGACGCCATCGGGGAGCGGGGATCGGCGGAGGTCATGATGAGAGAGAGCAGACATTGAATCAGCTCCTAGTAGAAATGGATGGATTCGATACCAGTGAAGGGGTGATTTTAATTGCTGCGACCAATAGACCAGATGTTCTAGACAAGGCCCTTTTGCGGCCCGGACGTTTTGATAGACGCGTCGTGATCGATTTACCTGATATCAAAGGGCGACATGAAATTTTAAAAGTCCACGCAAGAAAGATCAAGCTGGACAAAGCGGTCGATCTGCTGACGATTGCAAGAAATACTCCTGGCGCTTCCGGCGCGGACTTGGAGAACATTCTGAATGAAGCCGCATTATTGGCCGCCAGAAAGGGCAGAAATGCAGTTACTGTCCAAGATGCTGCTGAATCGTGCGACAAGGTCCGATATGGCAAAGAAAGGAAAAGCCTTGATATCGATCAGAGTGAAAAAAAGACGACCGCTATTCATGAATCAGGCCATGCCGTCGTAGCTCTCATCGTTAAAAATGCAGATCCGGTCGACAAAGTCACTGTGATTCCTAGAGGATTGTCATTAGGCGCAACGCATTTTATGCCAAAGAAAAACCGACTGAGCTTTTGGAAGCGGGAAGTTCTTGATCAATTAGCAGTTTTAATGGGAGGAAGGGCAGCTGAGGAAATCTTTATAGGAGATATTTCCAGCGGCGCCCAAATGGATATTTCCCAGGCCACCCGACTTGTCAGGAGCATGATCTGCGAATGGGGGATGACTGATGCTTTAGGCACAGTAGCCTATGATGAGCGCAGTGAAAATGGCCAGTATCTTGGAATGCCAGGATTTCATGAAAAAAGTTATTCAGAAGCCACAGCGAAATTCATCGATGATGAAGTGCGCAAAACGTTAGACGAAGCGCATAAGAAAGCGATTGAAATTGTACAGACCAACCGCGATAAAGTCCAATTGATGACCGATATGTTAATGGAGTTTGAAACTCTGGACCGTGATGATGTCCAAGATATCATGAACAGTAAATGGGACACTGAAAAGAAAAAACAACGGTTGAAACTAGCGGATGATCTTCAAAGAAAGCTTCCTCCTCCCCCTCCGGGTACTTCAGTACCAACGGATCTTAAAAAGCCAGCATCTGACAATCCAATGCCTCAGCAGATCTAAATTAATAATTTAAAACTCCTAAATTATAATATTCTTTACTAAATGTAAATTCATCCATTTTATGTTATAATTACTACGATTATAAATAAAAATGGTGTTCAATATGTCTTTATCATTAATAAATTCAATTCCAGTTGAAGTATGGAATCATATTTTATCTTATGTTTCAGCTAATGAGCTGTGCAAGCTTTCAAGAGTGTCTGCTTTTTTCAATACTCAAGCGAATGATGAAATGCTATGGAAAGATTTAATTAAAAGAAATTTTAAAGAAGTTAATTTTGATCAATCGACCGATATTAAGATGAAAGAGATTTTTAAAGATTATTTTATTAAAAATAAGCTGGCATTAGGCGAAAACTTAAGCAGCGCTTGTTTCTATGATGCAAAAAATGAATATACATATTTTGGATATTAATTAATAATTTACTAATTTTATTACTTTGTATTCTCAAATTTATTGTATTTTTCAGTTTATCATTCTATAGTCTTTTCCTTTTTCATACTTTGGAAGGGAAATATGGCAGGATCAGTCAGCAATCATTTGTTTTCTCAGGCCCTTTGTCTAGATACCACAACATTAGTTTTTTCTTATTTTTCAGCTCAAGAACTATGTCTTCTTTCAAGAGTTTGCAAATTCTGGAAAGGGATTGCAAATCAAGATAGTCTGTGGAAAGCATTGTTACAGAAAGAATTTAAACGCAGCGAAATAGCGCTAAATAAGAATATTCCAATAAAAGAGGTGTTTCAAAGATCATTGGAAGTAAGAAAAGAACTAACAACAAAAAATTTGAAACAACGAGCATTAAATCTGATGACCAATCATCAACAAGGTTATGAAGAAGAAATGAAAATGCGCAAAACGGTTCAGAATCATTTTTTAGATGATTTCCTTTATTCATGTCCTAAGGACGATTTTGAATTATTGATATGAAAGGGATGCAGCGATTGCTGCATCCATTGGATTTTGATCTTTATCTTTGCGGAGCAGGAAGAAGAACTTTGTGGCTCAATTTGATCTGGCCACGGTCATTGATATCT
>DATIJE010000065.1:0-15503 GCA_035478995.1 Rhabdochlamydiaceae bacterium
AGGAAAATGAAATTCTTTTTTCTCGCCGAACGTTTTAATGCAGACGTTATCTTTAGGATCGGGTGAAACTTTGCTATCTTCCCGCGGTAAATTAGGAAGGCGTCCCAACTTGTCGGTCAGCTCGGGTTCAAGATGGGCGAGTTCATGATCGAGTGCTGAAATTGTATCTCCGAGCCCGGATACCTGCTGCATCAATTCGGCAGCATCTTCCTTCTTTCTTTTTTTTTCGCCGATCTCTTTGGAAAGATGATTTCGTGTGGATTTCAATTCCTCCACTTTCATCTTATTTTCGCGGATCCGTTCGTCCAATGCCAAAATAGGGGAGAGGTCGATGTCGGGTTCTTTTGTTTTGAGCCGTTTTTCGATCTGTGCTTTGTCTTTTCGCAATAACTTGATATCGAGCATATCCACCGTTCCGCTTCAATAAAAAACGAAGCCAATATAGGTCCTACATTCCAAAAAGTCAATGCATACCAAATAGGATTCAAATATTCTAAACCTTGATGCCAGGATTCGGTTTTTTTAATGTATCTGTTTCGTTGTGGGGTTCATTTGGCCAGTTTATCTTAATGGTCTCTACTTTTTGAATGAAAGCAGGCAAATAGGAACTTGTTGAAACGGGTAGCTCTTTTTTACCTTCCGCATAGATAGCACCGCAAAATTCTGCAATTTTGGGAAGAGCGGGTTTTATGAAATCCCGATACCAATGTACAGGATACCTATCCAATGGACATTCAGATACATCAATAGATTCACTTTCTTTTCTTAGATAGTAATCAAGCGAATGCTCAATTAAAAGGATTTCAACATTTTTTTTATTTTCAAAGCCATCTGCTATATGTGTTCTTATTTGCTCAACTATAGCTCGATTTTTTCTTAAAATATGACTTTTTCCTGAATATTCTACATTTTGTCCGGATAGGGCAACACAAAACAACCAATCTTTGTTGTTGTTTTGGTTCGACAATAACGCATGGCAATAGGCTAACCAAAAAAGCTCAGGATCTCTAATGATCGTTTCAACATCTTTTCGCTGTACACATTGATCAAATGCGATTGAATTTATTGAAAATTTCAGATCTTCTTTTTCAATGGCAAAGCACCTATCGTCATCAAGTGTAAAATCTTCAGGACAATAATAAAGTTTCGCACCCCACGGGGTGACATAACACGGAGCATCAGCAGGGAAAGCCATAAAAACCCCTAAAGAAAAAAAGAAACACTAGAAGTTATCATTGTTGTTCATTTCCAACAATCTTTCTCTGACTCAAGAATTGATTTTAGAGGTGCTTTTTGGATTCAAGCCTGGAGAGCTCAAGATCAAGGACGGGATTTTGGTCGAGGTAGTCATCGATGAAGATCCCTAATCCGTATCCTAGGATAATACCGATAAAACAGCCGATCGTCATTCCAACGGGCCCGCCGACGGCAAAACCAATCCCTGCCCCAACCCCTGCTCCTGCAAGAGCGGAAAAGAAGATTCTTGCAACGTAGACCGTTTTTTGGTCCATTGCAAAGAAAGTCCTGGCGCCATTTAAAATGGCGAGGCTTGAGTGGTCTCTCGGCAGTACTTTTTCCAAAGGCATAAATACTCTCTTTTAAAGATAAAATTATAAGTAAATATGCAATTATAGTCAATTCTTTAAAAAAGTATTAATCTTTATTTTAAAAATAAAAGAAAATAGATATAAAATTTTTTTTGGAATGGGATCTGAATTATTCTTGATGCAGCTTTCCAAATATGATAAACTAGCCATTTTAAATCCGTGCTAAAGGTTTTCATTTAGCCGCTCCATTTTTTTAGTATATAAAATGCTTGGTGTCAAAAAGTTATGACAAAGACAACCTATCCCGTTGCACAAAATCCTTTAATTCTGCGTTATCATCGCCTGATGGACGCTTTTGCGAAATCAGATGACGAACGCGATTTCTATCTCGATAAGGTCGAAGGCTTTATCGTTTATTCCGACCAGGATAAAAGCCAGGAAGAACTAGACGAGCTGGACAACGAACTTACAGGGAATGCAGAAAGGTATTGTCTGATCCCAAAGCTGACCTTCTATGAGACCAAAAAATTCATGGAAGGATTTGTGAATGAAAAAGTGTATGATATCGATACCAAAGAAAAGCTTCTGGACATCATCCAGTCAAAAGAAGCCCGTGAAAATTTTTTGGAATTCATCTATGACCATCTCACTGAATTGGAAAAATGGCAGCAATATTACCATGAGCGTTCCCGCATTCGCATCATCGAATGGCTTCGCAGCCAGAAGATCCAGTTCGTTTTTGAAGAAGATCTGGAATTGACCAAGAACGTCATCGAGAAATTGAAACGCCATCTCTTTGATGTCAAAGTTTCGAAAGATGTCGCATCGTCCAGAGAAATTCTTTTCGCAAAGGCAAAGACCTATTATTCCAATGAGGCGCTCAACCCACGGCCGAAGAGGGGAAGACCTCCGAAGCAAGTGGTCAAAGTCGAAATGGAACCGCAGGTCACACTCGATCTGTACACTACGGTTCCGCCAGTGGTGCGTCATTTTCTTTATATTCCGGAAATCACCAGCGCCTCTGCCGTCACGTTTTCCGCAAGATTCGATACGGAAGCCCAGCTTTTGGCTAATTTGCGAGGAAGTTCCCGAGTCAAGGTGGATGCGAAATTGCAAGCCTTATCGGAAAGGCTCGAGTCTTTGCGCCATTTGTCCACCCGTTTGGCTGACATTCAGGGAATAACCGGTTTAGAAAGAGAAGAAAAGCTGTTCAAGGCTGTCAGCACGACGCCCGTAGAAGAAGAACGGGAAGAACTTGAAGAAGAGCCTGGAGCTAAGAAAAAAGGGATTATGGACGTGGTCAAAGGGTTCTTGCCAAGGAAAAAAGAAAAACCAGCTCCTAAGGAACAGAAAGAGACGTCTGACGAAAAGAAAAAGGGCCCGACAATTAAAACAGTCACGCCAATTAGCTATAAAAAACCGAAAAAGAAATAATTCGGAGGGTTCATGTACAAACTTCAGCTCAAAGATGACCTAACTTTAAGCAGTAAAGAGAAGTGCCTGAACACGCTTGAAGTCATGTACCTAACCCGTTTCATGGACGACAAAATGTCCAAGCTCGTCCGTCAAAATAAAGGGGGGACATTCCATTTATCAGTTGCAGGGCATGAAATGATAGGCGCAGCCTGCGCCCTTGGCCTGACACCTGGCAAAGATTGGGGACTGCCGTATTATCGGGACCGGGCTTTTGCTATTGGAATCGGATCTTCGCTTAAGGATATTCTTGGAGCATTTTTAGCGCGCGCCGTCCCGCATCATTCAGGCGGCAGGATGATGCCCGAACATTTTTCTCATAAAGGACTCCGTTTGCCTTGTCAGTCTAGCTGCGTCGGTTCCCAGTTTCTTCAAGCTGTAGGCGTCGCAAAAGGGATCCAGCTCTCTGGAAAAGATGAACTCGTTTATGTCTCTGCCGGCGATGGGGCTACATCCCAAGGAGATTTCCATGAGGCTCTGAATTTTTCCTGCCTCCACCGTTTAGGAGTCATTTTCGTCATTCAGGACAATGGATGGGCGATCTCTGTTCCTGTCCTTGAACAGACAGCGGGTGGTTCGATTGCTCAAGTAGCAAGAGGATATGAAGGCCTGGCTGTTTTTGATATTGACGGATGCAATTTCGAACAGGTCTCTATGGCTGTAACCGCTGCCGTCGAAAAGGGACGCAAAGGAGAAGGGCCAAGCTTGATCATCGCCAAGGTCCCGCGTCTAGGTCCCCACAGCAGCAGCGATGATCCTTCAAAATATAAAGATGAGCAGACAATCGCGAATGAAAAGGCCCGCGATCCGATTCCTCTATATGAAAATTGGCTGGTCGATATGGGTCTTGCGGATGTGGACACGTTGAAAGAAATGAGAGATTCCGCTTTCAAACGGATCGAGCTTGCTGCTCAAGAAGCAGATCAGATCCCATTTCCAGATCCATCCAGTGCGGCCGTTCGCGTATTTAAAGAAACTAAAGAACCTTTCTTCTGCCCGGTTGCTGAAGAATCAGAAAGCTCTTCTTCCCAGGAATCGATCGTGATGGTCGATGCCCTAAACCATGCTTTGGAAGAGGAGATGAAGATCGATCCCCATGTCGTTGTTTTTGGACAAGACGTCGCTCATGGAAAGGGAGGAGTCTTCGGCGTTACCCGCAACCTGACAGCTAAATTCGGTCCTCAAAGATGCTTTAACACACCGCTTGCGGAATCGACCATTATCGCTCTGGCGCTTGGTATGTCCGTAGTCGGAAAGTTTAAGCCGGTTGCGGAAATTCAATTTGCAGATTACATGTGGACGGGAGTGAATCAATTGTTCAATGAATTGGCCAATATTTATTATCGGTCGAACGGCGAATGGAACTGCCCCGTAGTCATCCGCATGCCTTATGGAGGCTACATCCAAGGCGGACCGTATCACTCTCAGAGCATAGAGGCCTTTTTGGCCCATTGTCCCGGATTGAAAGTCGTAATTCCGAGCAATGCGGCGGATGCCAAAAGATTGCTCAAAACTGCCATTAGAGATCCGAACCCGGTTGTCTTTTTGGAACATAAGGCCTTGTATCGGCAACGGGTTTTCTGCGCTCGCAAAGAACCGGATGAACAATCTCTTCTTCCTTTCGGCAAAGCGAAAGTCGTTCGAAAAGGGGCTGATGTCACAGTCGTATGCTGGGGCATGATGGTATTCATGGCCAATGAAGTCGCCGAAACGTTATCTCAAGAGGGAATTTCGGTTGAAATCATCGATTTGAGGACGATCGTGCCGCTGGATATAGAAACGGTTCTCTCTTCAGTCCGCAAGTGCGGCAAAGTGTTGATCGCGCATGAAGCGGCGCGCAATTGCGGTTTTGGCGCTGAGATCTCGGCTAGAATTGTCGAGAGCGCCTTTAATTATCTGGATGCGCCTGTAATGCGGGTGGCCGGCGAAGACTGCATGGTTCCATATTGCAAGCTGTTGGAAGATGAAGTTCTTCCTCAGGCTCGAGATTTAGAAGAAGCGATCAGAAAACTAGCGCATTTCTAAGAATCTGTCTTAAACTTTTACTGTTTTTCTATTTCTTCCGATCCGTGGTTTTCTGAGATGCGTCGCTTTTTTCTTGTCTTTTCTCTTATTAGCTCCAAATTTAGATGCTACGTCGTCGATCAACCTTGCGTTCAACCGTCCAAATGCTGTGATCTTTTGTTGAATGTGTGAAAAGGAATCCGGGTTTTTTTTCATGTGCGTTTTCTTTTGATCACTGTCTAGAAGACGGTCCATGTGCATCAGTCGCGCGAGCAGGCTTTCTTGTGTCTTTTGAAGAGCTTCAACTTCGTTTTCACAGAGAGAATTTACAGAAACGTGGCTGATCGCATCCGCATTTTGGATCAGTTGATCAAGAGTGGCGTCGATGTCTGCCAATATTTCTTCTCCCGATCTTTTCATAATCCTCCTTTTGAGAGATCCGTAAGTAATAAAATCAGCAAATTTAGAATCTCTATTCTTGATGTAAGAAAAAATAAGTATTTTGTCAATTATTAATTCAAATTAATTCTTTTTATAAATATGTTTGTGGTAAAAATTCTCGCGAATTGATAAAACTTTTGATTTTTCGGGAACGACATCGAATGAATGGATTTTGCCCACTCGCTTCTGGTTCTAAAGGAAACTGCATTTATCTCGGCACTAAGAAAACCAAGATTCTTATCGATGCAGGCATCAGCGGAAAAGCTACAGCTCTGCGCCTGGCTGAAATCAATGTCGATCTAAGTGATATCGACGCGATTTTGATCACGCATGAGCATACCGACCATATCAAAGGTCTGCAGGCTTTGGCATGCAGATTGGGAATTCCTGTTTTTGCAAACAGCGACACTGCAAAGGGGATTGTAGCGCTGATGAAAGAATGTCCAAAATTTAAGATCTTCTCCACAGGTGAGACATTTGAATTTGGGGATATTGAAATCCATCCTTTTACTGTTCAGCATGACACTTTGGACCCTGTTGCTTTTACGATCCGTACAGGAGATTTGAAGTTAGGATTTTGCACAGATATAGGCTTTGTAACCTCTCTTGTCTCTAATCAATTGCAAAACTGCGATTATCTCTATATAGAAGCAAATCATCAGCCTTCTATGGTGCACGCTTCTTCCAGGCCTATGATCTACAAGCAGAGAGTGCTTGGCAGGCAAGGGCACTTATCTAATGAGGACTGCGCACACCTATTGGCAAGCGTGCTCCATCCTGGATTAAAACACGTGCATTTGGCGCATCTTTCAAGCGAATGCAATGCTCCAGATCTCGCTTTAGAAATTGTACAGAAGAAAATCGAAGAAAAGGGATATAGTCTCGATCTGTCTATTGCTTATCAGGATAAGATCAGTCGGAAAATTGATTTTTTATAAAGGAATGACTAGGCCATCGTTTGCCATTTGCACCTGGCAGTGGATGTGAGCATCTTCTAAGACGTCCTTATGCAACTGGGCTTTTTTTTCAATCTGCTCGTCTGTATGTGTAGGATCGTGATGGGTGACGATCCACTCCTTGATATCGCAGTATTTGATCAATACGGAAGCATTTGAAACAGAGGAATGGCCCCAGCCAACTTTTCTCTGATACTCTACATTCGTATATTGCGCTTCATGCACCAGAAAATCGCAATCTTTGAAGAATTTGACCATGCTCTGAAGATTTTCCAGAAGTTTATGATCCTGGCCGATTGCATTTGGGTCTCCATGGTATCCCATCAAAACTTCATTGTCCGTCGCATAACCGAAAGTCTTGTTGCCTGCCCGGATTTTAAAACACATAGTCGGTCCGGGGTGATACGCGTAATGAGATGTAATGGAAATATCCCCGACGGTAACAGTCTGTCCTTCAATGATGTCTTTAAATGTCAATTTCGCTTCAATATCATCAAGCCTTACAGGGAAATAAGCGTAGGCGAGCATATCTGTAAATAGTTCTTTAACCGTTTTTTCATAGCCTATGGGCGCCCAAATGCAGAGGTGGCAGTGCTTGTTGTAGATGGGATTGAAAAAAGGGAATCCTGTGATATGGTCCCAATGAGTATGTCCAATAAACAAATGAATGGTCTTTGCCTTTGATAAAGAAATCGTTTCTCCGAGCGGACGAATGCCGCTCCCGGCATCGATGATGACCAGGTCGTCTTTATGATGGACTTCGAGACAAGAAGTATTGCCTCCATATCTTACATATTTTGGTCCGGATACAGGATTGGACCCTCTTGTTCCCCAAAATTTAATGTAGCTGTTATGCGGATGCAGGCGAGGAGCATAATGCCGTTTTCTTTTTATGGTTTCTGATTCTTTTCCAGCAAAGGGATCGGGATGCAGTTTTCTTGCAAAAAAACGCTTGATGAGGGAAAACAGAACATCCAGATCGAAAGGCTTCTCTAAAAAGTAGTCAGCGCCGCCTTTCATTGCCGCGTGATAATTCTGGATCATCGCCTGGGCGGAAGTGAGAATCACTCCTATCTTTTGCATGCGTGGAGTAGTTTTGATGATTTTAAGGATTTCGATCCCGTGAATTTCCGGAAGCATCAAGTCGAGCACGACCAATGCGGGTTCGAATTCAGAAATTTTTTGCAGGCATTCAGATCCTGAAGAGGCAGTTTCAAATTGAAAATGTTTTGAAGAAGAATGGGACAAAATGCTCTGGATCAATTCCTGCGATTCATCGGCGATGAGAATGCGCTTTTTTCTTGTCTTCATGCGACGCTATAACTTCTTTTAGGCTATACATCTCACATCAATGAGAAAACTGCAAATTGAAATTACGATCAGGGTTTTCTTTTCCATGCGATGAACATGCAGCTTATTCCGAGTGTGAAAAATACGCCGGAGACGACGTAGAGATTCAGAGAGGAAGATTCTTCATTCATGAGAAAAGATGCTTCTGATTGAGAATTTTCTGAGGTTTTAATTGAGGGATAAGGAGAGAAAAAGAACGCATAGCATAATGACACCAATCCAAAAACAACAAGAGAGTATCCTAAATAATTCAATTTAGGGATCAATTGTTTTTCTACGTCTTTGTTCAAAAGCTTTCTAATTTTTTCCGAATTGTTCATTGCTGCCGATTAATTAATCAGAAATATCCATTTCCTCATCAAAGGAAAAGGAGGATTTGTCTTGGGTGCTGAGTCCGGCGCCGGGTTGCAAAATGCGCCTTGGTTTGCTGCCTTCCTGAGGGCCGATGATCCCTTTTGCTTCCAATTCATCCATCAAGCTCGCTGCCCTTGCGTAACCGATCTTGAGTTTTCTTTGAAGATACGTCGTCGATGCATTTTTTGTTTCTAAAACAATGGACCTGGCTTGTTCGTATAGACTGTCGCGGCTTCCTTCATCATTGCCGTCTCCGGAAGATTGATCTTCTCTGCGCATGGAATCAAAGGACTCGATGAGATAATTTGCAGGGGCTTGATTGCATATAAATGAGACGATCCGGTTGATGTCCTCATCGCTGATATAGGCGCCTTGGGCACGGATCAAATGGGAACTTCCCGGAGGAAGAAATAACATGTCTCCATTTCCTAAAAGGCTTTCAGCACCGGTCTCATCTAAAATAATCTGTGAATTGATCCGGCTTGCGACTTTAAAGGCGATACGGGTTGGAAAGTTCGCTTTGATGATGCCGGTGATCACTTCACGGGATGGACGCTGTGTCGCTAAAATCAGATGGATCCCGACGGCGCGGGCCATCTGCGCAATTCGAGCGATAGGAGTTTCAAGATCAGAACTCGACACCATCATCAGGTCTGCAAACTCGTCTATGATGGCAACGATTGCGTACATTCTCTCTGGAATCGGAATGCTTAAAGAAGCTTCTAATTCTTTATTGATGTGGCGGTTGTTGAACGCCGTGATGTTTCGCATCCCTAGCTGTTTTAAGATCTCGTAGCGCGTTTGCATTTCTTTGACCAGCCAGCTCAAAGCTGCGTAGGCTCCATGCGCTTCTGTAATGACAGGAGCGATCATGTGAGGCAAACTGGTATAAGGAGTGAGTTCGACTTTTTTAGGATCGATCATCATCAATTTGATTTCATCCGGCCTCGCGTTCATCAGGATGGATAAGATCACAGTATTGATGCAGACCGATTTTCCGGAGCCGGTCGCTCCTGCAATCATGCAATGGGGCATTTTGGTCAGATCGCTCATTACATTTTCCCCGTTGACGGTTTTGCCGAGCAAGATAGGGATATGAAATTTACGGGGATTTTGCTGATAGCCGAGCAGCATCTCTTTAAAACTGACCTCTTGAGGATACAAGGAAGGCACCTCAACGCCGACAGCCGCTTTTCCAGGAATAGGGGCGATGATCCGTATCGATTTTGCTTGTAAATTCAGGGCAATGTCATTTTCAAGGGCTTTGATTTTTTGAACTTTCACTCCGACAGCTGGATGCACTTCAAAAGAAGTAATGGTCGGTCCGCAATTGATCTCTCCGACTTTTGCCTCGATTCCAAAACTCATCAAAGATTCCTCTAGAATCTCTGCCTGTTTTCTAAGGTCTTTTTTCAAAGAAGGAAGATCGACTTTCTTAGGATTTGTCAAAAGAGAAGGAGGGGGCAGTTGGTATGCCGTGAAATCGCCATTGTATACCCTTTGGGCCCGAAGAGCATGGTCCCGTTTTGAAGCGACAGGAGGCTTGTTCTCGGATTTTTCCTTTTCTTCTTTCGGATGCAGATCGGATATGGTGCGGATTTTCGGTTCGCTTTCTTTAGGAGGTTTGTAAGCGGGTTGCAAAGGTCTTTTTGTCAATGTGCTTTCAATTTGTTCCGGAGACTGTTTTTGCAACACTTGAAGGGAATTCTGTTTTGGGGTCCTCAATTCTTCGACAAGTTTAAAAAAGGCTGTCCGGATCCAACGCGCACAAATACGGACGAAGGGCACAATGTGCGTCTCTGTCAGAAGAAGAAATGCAACTGCGCCGATGATAGAAAAAGTAATGACGATCCCGACATCGCTGAGCATCCTTTGCATATTGAATGTCGGCAGATCGCGATACAAATAGTATAGAGGAGAGCCGCCGAGATTAAATCGAGTGTATTCGTGAGGATAGGGAAGGGGCAAAAATACCGATTCTGAATAGATCCTGAGTTTCAAATTCGGAATCAAAGAAAAGGCATGCTCTGCGATGAGATTTAAGAGAATGCAGAATGAAACGAGCATCGCCGAAAAATAAAAAGTTTTCAGGCCCCAGTTGGGAACATTTCCATCGCATAAAAGCTTCCATCCCATCCAGCCTGCAAAAGGAATCAACAGATAACTAGGGAGGCCAAAAACATAACAAAAAGACCATGCGATCCCATGACCGATCAGCCCCAGCCAATTTTGTCCAGGGTCTTTGATATTAAAGCTCAAAAGGCAAAGGAGGAGGACGAGTGAAAAAGCGATCAGCGCCAATCCCTTTGCTTCTGGATGCTGACAGGTTTTTTTCTTGTCTGAATTTGTTTTTGCCATGGCTGTTCTTTAGAGGGCATTAAAAAAATTAAGGTAGACTGCGGCAGCTATTCCCATGATCAGGCAATACCAGGCGAAAGGCCTTAAATTGCCTCTTTCGAGCATGCGCACTGCATAACGTATAACGATGAATCCAATTATACATGAAGACAAAAAACCGATTAAACAAGAAGAAAAAGAAATAGAGGCAGCGGGTTCCATCGATGCGGACCGTTTTAATAATTCGAGCACATTTCCCCCAAAAATAGTGGGTATGGAAAGAAGAAAGGAAAAACGGACCGCTTCTGTAGGCGACCAGCCCAGGGCTTGAGCACATGAAATCGTAGAAGCGCTTCGGGAAATCCCAGGAATAAGCGCTGTCGACTGCATGGCGCCGATCCATAATACGTCGTAGACTTCTTTTCTCAATGATGGAGGGCTCATCCGTTTGAACCGCAGATGCTGGCCGGCAAATAGGATCGCCGAGGTAAGGATCAGAAAAAAACCTAGAAGATGTGTTTGGGATGCCCAATCCCTGAGCGGCTTCAGAAGAAAATAGCAAGGGATTAGAGGTAAAGTTGCGATGAAAAGCATGCAGAGTTTTTTCCGCTCGTATTTGAACAGATTGAAAATATCGCGGCGCAAGAAGAACAAGACTGCAAAAAGCGTCCCAAAATGGCAGACAAGATCGAATATGACCTGATTTTCCGAGGTTTGAAGACCAAAAAAAATTTTAGCAAGTTTGAGGTGGGCCGACGAACTGACTGGGAAAAATTCTGTCAGTCCTTGTATCAAACCCATAATAAAAGCTGCAAAAGATGACATGACACCTCTGTTTATCCATCCTTAATAAATTAATAATACATTAAGTTATTTTTATAATAGAGAGAAGAGGAATAGAAATTGGGGCGATCGACGGGGCTCGAACCCGCGACATTTGGATCCACAATCCAATGCTCTAACCAGCTGAGCTACGACCGCCATAATGGGCGCCGACTAAAGAGGCCTAAATATTTACATGGCCATAGCGATTTTGTCAAGATTGAAGAGGATGGATGGAATGGATCAGTCGATCCTTGTCCGTTTATTAATATGAATTCCAGTCATTGTTAAAAAAAACAATAGAATTGCAAGTAAAACAAAAGGAAATGTTTTAATGCGGATGAAGAAATCCATGTAGGCAGGGGAATTTGCAATCATTTGCAGCCACGAGGAAGTAAATCTGTCGTTTGCGTGATGCAAAATGATGGCAATGGGAGGCAATAAACAGGTGAGTAGCATGGAGATGAGGAGGAGAAAAAAGGAACATGCAGCTAATAGAGGAACAAAGAGATTGTACGCCAAACTAAGGAGAGGAAATTTATGAAAATAATACAGCATTACGGGCAATGTGAATAGGTGCACCGAGACATTTAATGCCAATGCGTTTCTGATCGTCGCCGAGAACAGATAGCCGTGTTGATGCAAGAGGTTCATGTTGGCGAGGGTGGATTTAGAGCGGGGGCGAAGTACAATGCCTAAAAGCCGATTTGCTTGAGAATAAAACAACAGAATAGCGAAAGTGCATAAAAAACTGAGTTGGAATCCAAATTTTGTAATGATTAAAGGGTCGATCAAAATTTCTATAATTAGAGCGATGCCTAGAGCATTCAGTCCGCTGCATCGGAGATTGCACAATCTGCCGAACAAGAAAATGAAAATCATGATCCATGCGCGCTGAACGGATGCTCCATTGCCGATAAAAAAGCAATATCCGCTTAAGAAAATCAAAGACAATAATGCCGTATTTCTAGGGGATAAAAATAAGCGGAGAAAAAATGTGCAGAATGCGGCCAAAAGCCCAAAGTGGAATCCGGAGATTGCAAGAATGTGCTGGAGGCCGAAGTGTCCGAATTCTAAAAACACGCTTCTTTCTTCAACATCTCCCGTTAATAGAGCATTGAGAAATAGACGCGCATGATCATCGTTAAGAACTTTTTTTAAATAAAGGCTGATCTTTTCTTTTGCTGTATAGCGCCATTCTGCAAAACTAAAGGTGTCCTTCACAGGAAGCCAACTGTTGTTTTTATCTAGTTTAAGTAAAAAGTTGCGATTTTCTTTTTCGGATAATTTTCCATTTACCAGATAATCACGATCAGCGTGAATGCGCCCTTTATTTAACGGAACAAGGATCGTGCAGGGTAAGTTCGTCAACTTCATCCCGCTCTCGCTTTCAAAACATTTCATCGTTCCTTGATAGAGATAGGATTTTTGAAAAGGGGATGCATGAACCTTTAAATTGGAAATTGAGAAGAGACCTGTGCCTTTTAATTCTTTTGATGGCAATTGAATCTCGGGATAGAGAAAAGCGGCATATGCAAAAGTTACGCAAGAAAGGAAAAAATAACTTCCCAATTTAAGCAGTTTGGAAAGATTGATCGGATACAAAAAAGGAGACCAAAGAAGCAGAAAAAAAATGGGATAGAGCCAATGTCCATGTAAAGCGAAGGCTGCACCAAGAAGGAGGTGGAGTCCTACAAAAAGGGCCGGATGGATTCTCCAAAAATCTGAAAAAAAAGACAAGAGCTCACCTAATGAGCCCAAAGTTTGTATCGCCTAAATCTGATTTAGTCAAGAAAAACCCCAAAGAGTGGATAACGGAATAGCAATTCGATTTTTTCGAAAAGCAACAACTTCTTTACCTGGATAAAGAATAATTCCACGGATCATTTTATCTCCCATTTCTTCACCTAAAATATCAAGTCCCTTCCAATCCTCCCCAGAAATTGTTTCAGAGGATTTGATCTCGATGCCAACAATTTGTCCTGCGCGATTTTCCAAAACAATGTCTACTTCGATACCCGTTTGCGTACGATAGTGGTAAAATTCTACAGGATAAAGGGACCAAGTGGAGAGTTTCTTTAATTCGAGAAAAACAAAATTTTCTAAAATAGGGCCAAGCAATCTTCCATTTTCTAAAATGACTTCACTTCCTATTCTCAGTTGATTAATTAATAATCCCGTATCGCCAAAATAAATCTTGGGCATTTTTATCAACCGTTTTGTTCGATTGAGGTGCCAGGCAGGTTGCCGTATAATAAGAAACAAAGACTCCAACAGAACCATATAATGATTTAGGGTCGTATAAGGTATCGAGGAAACCCGGCTTAGTTCGGATAGATTTAACAAATTTGAAGTGCGAGCTGCTAAAATATTTAATAATTTAGCGATATCTCTAGGTCGTGAAATATTTGCTATATCTTGAACATCTCTTTCTAATATTGTGGTTAATAAATTGTCATACCATCGATCACGCATAATGGAATCCAAAGCTAATGCATCTGGATATCCTCCCGCAGTAAAAACCTCTATCATATCCTTTCGATTCCAATGGGTCCCTTCTGAAAATACTGTGGTAGGATCGAATACAAGTTCTAAAAATTGAGATTGTTTTCTCTGAATTTCACTCATGGAAAGGGGCCACATATGGAGAATAAACATCCGACCGGCTAATGAATCATTTAGTTTTGGCGCGACTAAAGGATTGGCTGACCCAGTAAGCCCGAAAGAACCAGGCACTCTCTCTTGATCAACAGCTAATTTGATGGGGAGGGCAATTTGAGGAACTCTTTGTACCTCATCGATAATAACGGGTTTTGAAAGTGCTCCAATAAATCCTTCGGGATCCTCTTGAGCTGCCGCAAGCTGCTTCAGAGTGTCGAAAGTTAGATAATGCATTCCAAGTTCTTCTCCTATTTCTCTCATTAGAGTGGTTTTTCCAGTCTGTCGAGGACCAATGAGAAGAGTAACAGGACTTACTTTAAAAGCTTGTAATAGGCTGTTTTTTAGGTACCTAGGATATTTCATGTAAAATGTTCCAAGTTTTAATGAAATATTATCCGAATTCCCGATAATTTTACATAATTATTGTAAGCAATTGAAAATCAAAGGATAAGAAATCAAAATCTCGCGTCGAGTCGGGCGCTGACCTCATTCTCACTGAAATGGCGGCCGAATTCTCCACTGTAATTCAGAGAAAAGGCAAAACGGTTGTCGAAGGACTGAGAGGAAACTGTCAAACCTGGTGCGACGATGTGTCGATCTGGTTTTCCGGTTTCAACAGTGAAGGTGCCGTTCGTACTTAAGAATTTCTTAAACGCTGCTTTGTACTTTCTATTTTCGAAGCGGGATTCTCTGACATAACTGATTGTTGGTGTGATTGCGAGATCGGTTTTGCCAAAATCTTGACAGTAGCAGAAGTTAAGACCGCCCTCGCTGCGGATCATTTTGTCATTTTTGCTAGAAACAAAGAGATCGAGGCTGCCTGCATTATTTTCTTCAAAATGGTCTTGATGAAGGAAAATGTAATCTCCTCTGGCAAAAGGCTGGATCATGAACTGTTTTACTACGTGAATATTTCCACCTGCGCTCAAATTAGCTGATGCCTCATGTCCATGATGATGGTGTCTTGCAGTCCGATCGACATTGCCGAATTGGATTTTTCTCGCACCTTTGTAGCGGTTCTTAGCGCCAACCCCCGACACGTCTACGAAGGCATATTTATTGAACCAGGTTGCATAGATGCCGCCATACCAGCTTCTATCTGTCCCATTGCCATTGGCGCAATGATCGTTCCATTTGATATGGGTGTCATTGTAGCTTCCCATCGCTCCTACATAAACATATCGTCCAAATCCCACATCCAGACCTGCAGATCCGCCGAAGTTATGGGTATGGAACTTCGATTGATGAAACCTGTGCTGGCCCATGAACCCTCCAAATCCATCGATCCAGAAACTGACCCGATGGCCTCGGAGATCGGGATAAGAGCATCCCGAACTGTGCAGTTCATTCGTTCGACGAGAGATCGAAGATCTAACTTGGATCATGATTTCTTCTTCAACAATTGCATAAGCTCCAAACATCGAAGGCTGAAGTTGGAACAATGCGCAGTTCATAGCACCAGGGTCCAGGCTGAGCAATGTCATGAGGATGCTTCCGATATCTGAGAATGAACTGCTGATATTGAGACTGTCGATATAAGCTGCGACCGCGCCTGAAT
>DATIJE010000066.1:0-11029 GCA_035478995.1 Rhabdochlamydiaceae bacterium
CCGGCGTGGGCATCGTTGTCATAGGTTGTCCAGACAAAAAGAATTGCGTCTTCAAAATCATCCTGATCTAATCGAGACTCGATATCTTCATCGGAGAGGTCGGCATCAAGCCAATTTCCAACAATTTCAACCATGTTCGAAGCATTTGAAATGAATGCTTGAACAGAGCATAGCTTTTCTTTATCAGGCTTCCCGCCGATACATAGAAAATCTTCTTTTTCTTTTCCTTCTAACAAATCTGAGAGATCGAAAAAAATAGGGCTAAACACAATTGACATGACTGTTTTAGGAGTGATGTTCGGCAAATCGAGGATTTCTTTAGCAAATTCGTAAGCCATGACGTCGGTCTGATGAGACCGATAAAGCGGAATATGCATCCGCACACGCATAGACACGGAGTTAAGAGGGTTGCCGTAGTATTTGCAATTGTTCAAGCATAAGAGATCCTCATCGATCGGTTTGACGACAAAATGTGGGTTTCCAGTTAGATCAAAGAGAAAATAAGCAGAGCCTTCTCCTGCATGGATTCTTTCCAATCGGCCTGGTTGAATGATTTGATCGATTTCATCGTAGAATTCTTGTGAAGGACCTTGTTGGAAATATAAGATCCTTTCTCGCCAATGTTCTTTAATCCATTCAATTTCTGCACGCCTTTCAGCGATGGCCTCATTGAGTTTATTTTGAACATAGACTCCCCGAATGGATGACCAAAACTTTCCGAAAAGAAGTTTGTCGGAATTAGCGGGAACAAATTGAGAACGTTTTTTTTCTAGATCAACTTTTCCGTAGATGCTGCTTAGACAAAGCAGGATATTGCAAAAGAAGAACAGGAACATGCGACTAAATAAGATTTTCTATGAGATGTTGATAGTAGTCAAAAAGTTCCTGATCGTGGTTTTTTAACCAATTTTTCAAACATTCTGTATTTTTTAAGAATTCTTGTTTGAGAAATTCAGGCGAATCAGTTACCTCTGCATTTTTTACAAATCTTCCGACATCTATATGAATGACCGAGGTGTCGATAATGCCATAATTTCTCTCTAAAACAGGATCTTGATCAATGATCCCTTTTTGCGATCTTGCAATCATCAGTTCGATCAAGCTGGATAACAATCTTTTAGCTGTCTGATGGTCTTTCCCCGCAAGTAACAATTCTAAAGTAGGAAAAAGCAAATTGGCTTTCTTTTGAACAATGAATTGGATGGAATCCAGCTCCACGTCGTATTCTATTCCCAATTTATCTTTTATTTTTATCATCCTGTTTAGATGATGAGTTTTATTGAGGTGAATATAAACCAATCCCGTCTGATCTTTTAATTCCTCAAAAGCAAGTTTAAAACTCTGAAAAGTCAGATCCAGCTTTTCCAGATTGTAACTTTTAATTTTTTTGCGTTTAGAACTCAAATGATACGAGAGCGGCCGGTTCAGCCAAGGAAGAGCGCGCATGTGAGAAGGAAAACGATAAAATTTGATGACATAATTTTGATCTTCGCTAATAAAAACGTACGATTGGTGCCCTTTGTTCAAGTAAGTGAACTTCTGATCAAAAATCTTATCAATGTCATCGATAAATGGGAGAGAATTTGAAGGAAGGTCCCATCCCGGTCGATAAGCGAGATCTGAATGAATATTGCGAAAACAAAAACCGTCATTTTGCTTAAAACAATAACGATCGAATCGTATCAGGCAAAGCGTAAACAAGATCGAATAAAATAAAAAAGATACAAATTTCATTTATTGTCCACTTAATAATTCCCGGATTTCTTCGAAGGCATCTTTACAGCTTTTCTCGCCTTTGTAAAAATCATTTAAAATCGTTTCTTCCTTCTCTGCGATTTCAGGATTTAAATGATGAACGGCGATTCTTCGGACAAAATGGGATAAAAAAACATTAAAAGAGTATTTTTCTCTGATGGTTTCGTTGAGTTTCTTGATACCGACATGGAATTCAGGATGTTTCAATAGTTGCCCCAATTTTGCACCTAGCTCACATAAATTCAACATCGATTCTGGTTGTATATAATCTTCGGTTGTCCAATCCCCGTAAACATCTTCGAGAGAACGATCGGGCGGTGTCAGACACAGTTGTAAAAATTCGATGCAATGAGGATGATCGGGAATGCAACGATCGGCAAGGGCGATCAGATCTTTTAAAAAAGAACGTTTATGGTAAGGAGGATCGTAGAAAAATACTTTATCAGCGGAAATGGCCTCGGAAATGGACCCATCGCCTGTGCAGCCAACTAGATCGTCTGTTGACGATACCAAGACTAAAAAATCATCATGGCAAAGGTCTTCAATGTGAATCAAACGCAACGTTTTTCCTGCATTGAAGATTGTCATTTCAGCAATCGATTCTCTATGATAGATCAAAACGTTCTTGATATTGAACTGGGGAAAAAATGAATCTTTTTCGAAAACATCGATCAGGATGTTCATATCCGTAAAACAAATGTCGATCGTTTTTTCATCTTCGATAAGCGATTGCAGCAATGTGTAGAGATACAGATAATAACCCCTCGTGGACTTTGTATAATTCAAATTGAAGCGGTGGGTAGATTTATAGTCCGCGATTTCTTCATCTGATGGGGAGTCCTTTCCAAATAAAATCCTCAGAATCGTTTTATTTTCGAGACGTCTAAAATCAGATGGAGGCATGTCCTTTATAAAAATGCCTTTTTCCAAGAAATGAAGGCCCATCGCCCGAGCTTTCTTGGGATGGTACCATGCGCGATCGATTAGACCATATTCGCCGATCAATTCACACTTACCGGATAAGGCATCGACAAACCATTCCGGCAAAGCAGTAGAGGTTGGAAAGCTTGTTGGTATTTGAATAATCGCTGAGGCTTGGGACAGAATTTCCAGAACTTCAATGCTCGGTTCATCCCACAAAAAATCCGCGGAATAATGCAACCAATTGATTTGGAATTCAGAAATGGAAAGGGGTTTTTTGCGATCTTTATGAACAAGAGAAACGAGATCGATATGCAATAGAGGATGGGACTTTTTTACGATTCGGGCTGTTTCTAATTGAGCGTATAGATCTCCCCATCCGTCGTCCATGACCCAGGTAAAAATCACAAATTTCACATTGGTATTGATGTTCGCATGGGAATATGCTTTTTGAAGCGCTTTATCGATGTAGCATTGTTTTAACATTTCGAGAGAATTGAAGTTGCCTTTCACTTTAGAAAAAGTGGGATCATGCTTGTAAAATAAGCGTGGAAGTTTTCTGTAAATGTTTGGAAAGTCCTCGTTCGCGAAACCCAATTCTTCAATTTCCAGATCTGTAATGCATCGAAGCAGTTGTCCTTCAAGATCTTGATCATGGGGAATACTCTGATCGAGGTCGTCCGGATGGATTTCCAACAGCTCAAAAAGTTTTTTCGCTAAAGGATGATGCAGTTCGCATTCCATCGATAGATTCCTTAAGAAGGTTTTTCAAAAGATAACCTATTTGCTCATTTTCGCAGCGGAAGATATAAGCGAGACAGGGAATTTCATCGACATGAACACATGCAAAGGCATGATCAGCAGAAATTTTTAGTTCGTCGATCGTTTTGAAAATAAATTCCTTGTATGAATGAATGGGAGAGGCCGTGATGATCAAAAGATGTTCACCTTCGAGGTGAGCTTTGAAAAATACTCGTTCATTTTTAAAATCCTGTTCGACAACTTCGAGAAGCATCAAAAATAAGGTTTTCAATAAGGAACAGGGGAGGATGCTTTGCATGATCGGCGGGGTGAGGGAATAAAAAAAGTTCTCCAACAAAAATTCATTGCTTTCACTAAGTCCTGGTAAAGATTCCCGGAGCTGAAGGAACACTTCATGTTGTTTCGAAAGAATTCCTCCATTAAAATCTCTGATTTCACCTAGTATTTGGGAGAGCTCGGCAGAAACTGTTTGACGGGCTTTAACTAAATCTAAAGAGTAATCTTTTCTTAAAAACAATTCTTTATTCAAAGATATTCTAAATACATTGGCTTCTTTGATGTATTTTTTTCTCAAAGAGCCAACCTTTTGTGTTTCAAGGTCATGAAATTTTAAAAATGATTTAGATCTGTGAAAGATATCCATCAAAGAAACAGACTTTTCTGATAGAAGACGGACCAGGATGACAGTAAAAGACAGTTCAACCTGTGATTGGGCTTCAAAGGAGATCATCACCTGCGGAATGTCAGAGACGTATTTTAGCTGCTGGCTCAAGAGAACGATATTTCGCATCACTTCTTCTTCATTCCTCGGCATGAAAACAGGATGAATGACATTTTCTACGCCTTCCTTGAGTTCACGGGCCAGTTTTTTGCGCAACCGTTTCATTTCATCTAAATTGAAGGAACCCCCATCTTCTTTTTCAATTTCAAGATAGAACAGACAGATCTTGTCATTCGGCCTCCGGTCCACAATATAAGAATCTTTGACCTTGCGTATAGAAAACAGGCATCTTTGCAGGGCTTGAAAAATATGTCTTTCTTCAAAAATTTCATTTTCAGAAGAAAGACTGATTCCTATTAAAATTCCTAAAACAGATTTGTTGGACATTGGCTGCAATACATCTGTTTTAAAGAACTTCAAACTGAGTAGACGCTTACTGGGATCAAGCGCGAGATCTCTTTGAATCGACTTGCGAAAAATGTATTGGAAAAAAACCAACCTGCTGATGTGGTGAAAGTCATGTGTAGCCGTAAATGGATCGCGCAGCAGAGAGACAAATTGCTGGATCTCATTAAACATGTCGCGATCAAAAATTTTAGATTTTTGATCGATATATTTAGTAAAGTTCTCTCTGATTTCAACGATTTTTTCCTCAGATAATAACTTAAAGAGGAAAGAGTGAAGTTGATCAAAAGCATTATGGTCGCAATCCTGAGCAGTCCAATCAAGAAGCGATGAAATTTTTTCCTGAACGAGGAACGCCTTTTGTTCAATCGAAAATTTAGAGCTGGCAATCATCCTTCTGGAATGTTCGACACCGAGTATATTGATCCGGATTTTTTGCGCGAGTTCGGAGATATTGTTTTTAATCCGAACCAAGTCTTCTTCATTGTTCACTTCTAAAATAACCTGGTGGAAAAAGAACTTTTGTTGTTGATAATCGACAAATTGGAAATTAAGCGATTGTACCGAGCAGACACCCAAAAATTTTCCAGGTAATAACCATCTGCTCAAAGTGTCCGTTAAATATCTTCCAACTCCGTGCGTATAATCTGCCGGACAGATCATGCTTACATTGAAAAGGCTAGATTCATGGTTGTCTTTTGGCCATGTTAGCAAGGGCAGAATTGTATTGATGCGCAAGATAATTTTACGGGCATCTACAGGATTTTTAGCTGTGCGCAATGAGGCAATCAAGTCTTTAGGAATCAGATTTCTAATCGCTTGATCGATAAATAAAATGTATGGATGAAAGTCTAAATCACCCTTTGGGTCAAATTTAAAAGACGGCTTGATGAGCAGCGTATTTTTTTTTCTTTTTCTACGAAAAATTGGAAAAGAAGATGAGTAACGTGAAAAAGATTTTGGAGGAGTTTGGATCAATTTTTTCATTCATTTTCTTTGTCGATGTAGAGCTTTGTGTAATAAATATTTCCAATCGGTGTAAGGGAAAAACCTTTAACACGTGGCTTTAATAAAAAAGCATAATTGGAGTGAAAAATTGGAGAGACTGGCATGTCATCGATGAAGAGTTGTTCTGCTTCTTCAAGGGTCTGCATCCGATCTTCAGATTGTTGATGCAGAGCCGAAGCATTGAGCAACTGTATAAATCTCTCATTTTCCCATCCAGCATAATTTTTAGGGTTCGTCTTGAACTTATATCTTTCCAAAATATTCATCTGGTCGCTGTATTGCGCCAGCCAAATCGTTTGGGCCATGATGTAATCTCGGTGCGTCAATTTATCCAAATGAACGCGATATTCCAAGTTTTCTAGTTTTACTTTTATGCCCAAGACTTCAAACCACTGTTGTTGAAGCGCCTGTGCAATCTTATGATTGACTTCAGAAGTCGAATAGCAATAGATGAGTTCATTCAAATCTGAAGGTTGTACGTTGAGTTCAGCGAGACCTTTCTTTAAAAATTCCTTGGCTTGGGTTTGATCGTTATCTTTAAAGAACTCTTTATTTTTGTGATTTTTTAACACCGGCGGAATGGGCCCTGTAGCGATCAATTCATTCAGTTGAGTCACATTTTTAATGATTGCATCTCGATTTATGGCCAATGCAAAAGCTTTGCGGATATTCACATTGGTAAAGGGAAATCGATGATTGTTGAAAGCACAGATCGTGGTTCCTGCGACAGGAGAAACATGGAGCGTGCCTTTTTTGATCAATGCAGAAAGGGCGTCGACAGGTATAGGAGATAATGGAGCTCCGATCATATCGAGTTCATTGTTTTCATACATCTGCAGTGCTGTCATCCCATCAGAGACCATACTGATGCGGATCGCATCCAGTTTGATGTCATTTTTTGCCCAATAACGATCGTTTTTTTCCAAAACAATCTCGTCATTGTGTTTCCAGGTTTTTAAGATGTATGGACCGTTGCCTATAAAATGTGCGTCAGCTCGGCTTGCCCAATCTGGATAAGACTGATCTATCTTGCTGTTGACCGGAAAAAAAACGCAAAATGAGATGAGTTGTAGAAAATAGGGAGTCGGATGCTGTAATTCGACGATGAGTGTCTTTGCGTCTTGCGATTTGATCCCAACTTGATCTAGTGGAGCCAGCCCTTTTTTAGCGGATTCTGCATTTTTGATCGGATACAGAAGATGGGCATTGACTGCAGGAAACGATGGATTTAGAATGTCTTTCCATGCTTTTTCAAAGTCATAGGCTGTAACTGGGCTGCCGTCCGACCAGGAGGAATCTCTAAGATGAAAAGTATAGGTGAGAGAATCATCAGAAATTTCAATAGACTCAGCTTGGGCCGGCGACGTGGAACAATCGGGATTTAATGAAGTCAGTCCATCGAACAGCATGAAATGCAGAGAGGAGGAAATGACATCGCCCCCTTTTCTTGGATCTAATGTGTGGGGTTCGTCATGTATGTTGATTCTTAATTCTTTTATTTTTTTAGAAGAATTATGATCTCCGCAAGAAGTTGTAAAAAACATGAGAATCCCAATTGTTAAACGGATAGTTTTGTTCATTCAATCCTCGAACTTTTTAAGATATACCCAAGTAAACTCAAAAATTGGTTTTTGACGGCGCCAGCATCTCCAGCTTTGCAGCCGCCTCCATCGGCCATATGTTTGCACATGGCCTGCTTCGGCGTCGCTTTGCTGCTGCAAAGCTGGAGCGCTGGCTGTGTCAAAATTCCAATTCTTGAATTCACTTGGGTATAAAAAGATAAACGTTGCAATATTATTTGTAAAACAATAACGGAGGAAACATGAAATCGATTATTTATTTTATCGATGAAATCTACGAAGATTTAGAACTGTGGTATCCTAAGATACGCTTGGAAGAAGAAGGACACAAAGTTGTAGTGGCTGGGCCAATATCGGGACAAATCTATAAAGGAAAGCATGGATATCCCTGTAAAGCGGACGTTGCAATCAATGAAGTGAAAGGATCGTCTTACGACGCAATCGCAATTCCGGGCGGCTATGCCCCAGATAAATTGAGACGGATTCCAAAAGTCTTGGAACTAGTTCGTGAATTTGATGCGCAAAAAAAAGTGGTCGCTTTCATCTGTCATGCTGGATGGGTGCCAATCTCGGCAAAAGTTTTAAAGGGCCGAAAGGCAACAGGCGCGTCGGCGATAAAAGACGATCTTGAAAATGCCGGTGCGACATGGAAAGATGAGGCGGTTGTAGTCGATAAAAATCTCATCAGTTCACGGACACCTGCGGACCTGCCCCATTTCGCTAAAGCCATCATCGCAGCTTTAGGTTAAAACTATTTAATGAAGTACATGGGATTGGGGATCTTGAATGTCTTTTCAGCGTATCCCCCTTCAAGATCGCTGTACTGATCCCCAATGTTCGCTAGGATCCGATATCCCTTTTCTGTGATTCTTTTTCTCGCTCCCGATTTAAAAGGGACCACAGAGTCATCGTGATCGTCATTGGGTCTCAAAATTAAATCCGCCCACTGTGTATAGCCCGCTTTTTTCAGATTTTCAATCGTTGCATCGCGGAAACGCTCCGGCCTGCCGGCGATAAAGAAAATAAAGCAATTTTGCTTCAGGGCAAAGAGATACAAATCGAGAATGGGCTGGTTGGCGATTGCTTTTTTCGAGTAAAACCAATCCGCGTTCAATTCAGGAAGGAAAGCAAAATCGGCGGCTTTGATTTGCTTCCATTTTGAAAGGGCCGTCTCATCGACATCGATGACAATAGCAATTTTACCTCCTTTGACTATTTGTTTCTGGAGGTAGATTTTTGCTTGGCTGACGACGTTGTACATCTCTTTTTCCCACCGTCCTGAATCGTGGTAGGCGATGAGTTCGCTTTTTACCGTGCTGAGGTTCGGTATAACCTCAGCGTGTATCTCTGAAAATGAGAGAACGATAATGAAAAAGAGATAGAAATGCAGTTTATGAGACTGTCTTCTCATATTCAAAAAGAATTACTCTTTCATGGATAAAAGGAATTCAACATTGCTATTCGTTTTTTTCAATCTGCCTAGCAGCAGGTTCATCGCATCGAGCGGAGCTAGATCTGCAAGAGCTTGGCGCATGAGGTAGATCTTTTCCAATTCATTCGGATGGTAGAGAAGTTCCTCTTTTCTGGTACCGCTCTTGATCAGATCTATAGCTGGGAATATCCGTCGATCAGCTAGACGCCGGTCAAGGACGAGCTCCATGTTGCCAGTTCCTTTGAATTCTTCAAAAATCACCTCGTCCATTCTCGATCCGGTCTCGATCAAGGCTGTAGCGATAATGGTGAGAGAACCCCCTTCTTCGATATTTCTAGCTGCCCCAAAAAATCGTTTTGGCTTATGGAGAGCATTGGCGTCCACACCGCCTGACAAAATCTTGCCTGAATGAGGTTGTACAGTATTATAAGCTCGTGCAAGACGGGTCAAATTGTCCAACAAGATGACGACATCATGTCCGTATTCAACAAGGCGCCTTGCTTTTTCGATGGCCATTTCCGCAACTTGCACGTGCCTTTCTGGCGGTTCGTCAAAAGTGGAGGAGACGACTTCTCCTTTCACACTGCGGATCATGTCTGTGACTTCTTCAGGACGCTCGTCGATTAGAAGGACGATCAGCACGATTTCCGGATTGTTGGTCGCGATCGCATTGGCAATATTTTGTAAGAGAATGGTCTTTCCTGAACGGGGAGGCGCAACGATCAGCGATCTTTGTCCTTTTCCAATAGGCGCGATGAGGTCTAAGACCCGGGTAGTCATCCTGTCTTTTGTCGTTTCCATCACAAGGCGGACGTTCGGATAGAGGGGAGTTAAGTTTTCAAAAAGGATCCTTTCTCTTGCCTTTTCAGGAGGGGAATTATTGATTTTTTCCACTTTCAATAGAGCAAAGTATTTTTCTTTGTCTTTTGGAGAACGGATAGTGCCGTAAACTGTATCTCCTTTCTTCAAATCAAAGCGGCGGATTTGTGCGGGGGAGACATAGATGTCTTCTGCAGATGGAAGGTAATTATAGTTGGGCGAACGAAGAAATCCAAATCCATCGGGCAGAATCTCCAGTACACCTTCGCCGACCAAGACTTCATTCTGTCTTTCCGACTTGGCTTTTACGATTTCAAAGACCATTTGAGATTTAGTAAGGGCGCCGAGATTTTTGACTCCTACGCTGCGCGCATATTGCGAGAGTTGGTCGATGTTCATGCGCTGGAGATCGGATATTTTCGTAACGGATTCGTTTCCTGCAAGAACCGGTTTGTCTGTAGGAGGAGGCAGGATTTTATCTTTTTCTGGTTCGTGCACTGTTTGGTTGATGTCTTCTTGATCCATTTAAAACGGGTCTCCTTTTTAGTTTGAAATCAGCATGGGATAGATTTTACTGACTTGATCTTTGAGTTGCTCAAAATCTCCATTATTGAAGAGCACATAATCGGCAGCCGCCGCTTTCTGTTCGGGATGGTGTTGTCTTGCCATACGTCGATTAAATTCACTGGCGGAATAACCTGTACTTTTTTGAAAACGTTCCTTGCAGACCGATTCATCTGCAATAACTGAGATGACAGCATCGAACATGTTTTCGCTTTCGCTTTCATATAACAAGGGGATTTCAGCGATAAATAAAGGATAGTTCTTTTCTTTACTTATTTCTTGGTAACACCTTTCAATTTCATCCAAGACAGCTGGGTGAATCAAATTTTCAAGAGCTTGCAGTTTTTCAGGATTAGAAAAAACGATTTCAGCGACTTTAGATCTGTCGATCTGTTTTTCGCTGGAAACATCTGAACCAAGCAAACTAATGACCTGCTGACCGATGACATGATTTGGGGATAGTAATTTGTGGACAACCTGATCGGCGCTGATTACATAAGCACCGCAACTTTCCAGGATACGGCAAACAGAAGTTTTACCAGAGGCGAGTCCACCTGTTACAGCAACTTTCTTCAAAGTTAACATTCTCCCCAATTTTTTCCAATAGAAATATCTACAGAAAGGGGCACTTTCAATTGAAAGACGTTCTCCATTATCTTTCTCACCTGTAGGGAAAGTGCAGACACTTGAGAATCAGGACTTTCAAATAAAAGCTCGTCATGGATCTGCAAAATCATATGACCGAGATCCTGATTGTTTTTTAATAACTGGTCGACCTGAATCATTGCAATTTTAATCAGATCGGCCGCACTCCCTTGCAAAGGAGTATTGATCGCAAGCCTTTCCGCTGCCGCCCTGATGATCGGATTTTTGCTATGGATCTCAGGAATAGGCCTTTGCCGTCCTGTCATAGTCACAGCCCGGCCGGTTTTACGGACAGATTCTTTGCAAAAGTTAAGAAATTCTTTTACTTTTTTATACCGTTGGAAATAGGTCTCGATAAAATCGGAGGCCTCTTTGAATTCAATCGCTAGCTGCTGGGAAAGGCCAAATGCTTGCTGG
>DATIJE010000067.1:0-16030 GCA_035478995.1 Rhabdochlamydiaceae bacterium
CCGGATATGATTGTCCCTGTCCCGCAATCTTTTTCCAGAGGGATGATGCGAGGATACAATCAAAGCCTGTTGATCGCTCAACAATTCGGAAAGTTGATCGACCGCTCTGCTCACAATGTCTTGAAAAGAAGAAATAACGATTTTTCACAAACTGGTTTGAACCGGCAGCAAAGAAACCAATTGCGGTCCGATGCTTTCCAATGGAAGAAACCAATAGATCTATCGAGCAAAACCGTTCTTGTTATTGATGACGTGATGACAACTTCTTCTACTTTGCGCAGATGCGGCGATGTGCTTCAAGAGGGATTCCCCAAAGGCATATATGGGATGACGTTCAGCATATCCTAGAGTTCATCCGCTTTCGTTTTGTATGCAGCGTCTTTTGGAATGACGATATTTGAGTAAAAACTAATTAGTTTCAGAGCTCTTCCATCATCGAAATTGATGACATTATGCGATTTTCCCTCGGGTATAAAAACCATATCGCCGCTTTGAACGATTGCTGAGCTCCCGTTCATCACGACTTTTCCCTGGCCTTCGACAATTAAAATCACTTGATCAAAAGGATGGACCTCTGTGCCGATTTCGTTATTTGGATTTGTGTGCAGGCAAATATTCATAAATACAATTTGTTCATGCTTTCCGGTTGCGATTGCAGTTTTCCAATTTTTATTTTTTTTTGCCTCTGCAAGGAATTGTTTCACGACCACCGGCTTAATTTCGCCTTCAGGCATCGGCTCATCCGCAACAAGAGATGCGGAAGATATCATTGCTGTCGCAAATAAAGCCACGATGACCACTGCGTTCTTTTTGATGATTGTTTTACGCATCATACTTGAATAACCTGGGTTAGTAGTCCAAGGATCCCTGATCGGTATCGGAAGGTTGTTGAAAATGCACGTGCATTTTTCCAACAATGGAGACCCCTTCATCGACGCTGATTATCGGTGCGGTAATGTCGCCATGAATTTCAGCCCTGCCTCGAAGAACCAGCCTTTCTTTTACGGTGATGTTCCCAACGACGCGACCGGAGATGAAAGCTTCCTGAAGATCGATGTTTGCTTTCACTACACCTTTTGGACCTACGACCAGTCTTCCATCCGAAATCAGATCTCCTTCGAATGTTCCATCGACTCGAAGAAGCTTTTGATAGCTGAGTTCTCCAGTCATTTTCACATTTTCACCGATGATGACTTCGGGTTCCTCAGCATCAAAGTCGGAATGTTCTTCCGGAATTTCCTGAGATGTAAAAAAAGGACGGTCTTTAAAAAAGGATGGAAATCCCTCTTCCCCATTTTCTTGATGCGAGGCATATGCAGGATCTGTTCCAAAACCTTGCTCTGCCTGAGTCATAACTTCTTTGTCTAATAAATTTTTTGCGAATCTTTTGAATAACATAGGATTATGCTTCCAGATTGCGTTTGGCCATCTCTACCTGACGCTTCAGCGTATCATCTTTTTCTAGCTGATCGGCAATTTTTTTCCAAGCATGCAAAAGGGTAGAGTGGGTTTTGCCTCCGAATGATTGAGAGAGTTTGATCAAAGAATCATTGATCATCTCTTTTGCCAAATACATGGCAACCTGTCTTGGAAAAGCAATTTCTTTCGTACGGGAAGTTCCTCTAAGATCATTGATCCGTACACCGAAAATTGCAGCTACGCTTTTCAGGATGCTTTCTACGGATATTTTTCTTTGTGGGGAGTGCTGGAAGAGTTCGCTCAACGTTTTTTCCACTATTTCTTCGGTGACTTCGAGCCCCATCAAACGACAGTAGGCGCTAAGGCGGTTCAGGGCGCCTTCAAGCTGCCTGACATTATTAAATATGTGTTCAGCGATAAAAAAAGCGACTTTTTGCGGAATGCGCAAACCCTTTAATTCTGCTTTATGCTGCAGAATTGCCACTCTGGTTTCGAGGTCTGGAATACCGACATTGGCCACTAGGCCCCATTCCATTCTCGCAATCATTCTCTCAGAGAGTTTTAACTGCCCAGGAGGTTTATCGCTTGTGATGACGATCTGTTTGTTTTGGTTGATCAAACTTTCAAAGGTGTTGCAAAACTCTTCCTCAAAGTTCAAGCGGCTTTGTAAAAATTGAATATCATCGACGAGCAATACGTCCAAAGACCTATAGAATTTCTTCATTTTGTCGACAGACTTATTGCGAAGATTGTCTACCAGGTCATTGATAAACCCTTCCGTAGTGATGCATTGGATCCGCTGTTTTTTATGATGTTCTTTAATATAATGTCCGATCCCATGTAAAAGATGCGTTTTTCCAAGACCAACTCCACCATGGATGAACAGGGGATTGTAAGAACGGCCAGGCCTTGCGCCCACTCCCATCGCTGCGGATTTGACAAATTGATTCGATGGCCCTTCGATGAAATTATTGAAAGTATAAAAAGGATTGAGTTTAAGTTCGTAGTGGGGATTGGTAGGTTCTAAAGGAGGCTGTTCTGCAGGCGTCGATTGCTGCTGCGTCTGCAGATGGGTTTTTTTTGGCTCTGCGATCACGAAAAGGATGGCCGGCTCACCATTTGGACGAGTGGGCAAAAAAGCGGAAAGGTCTTTTTTATAGTTTGCGAGAAGGTATTCTTGCACAAAGATATTGGGGACTTCTAATGTGATTTCCTCTGCAGTGACTTCAAGAACTTTTATCGGAGACAGCCAGTTTTCATATTCTGTCGCAGAGCAGCGCTCTTCTGCAAATTCTAAAAACTGCGACCATGTCTCTTGAGGATTACGCGTAAGCATATCTTTTCCCAATCTTTCCACAATCTAATGTAAGGATATTACGAACGCAACATTAGCATGGCATTTCAAACCCTGCAACAGATTTTCACCCGCTCATTTTGCAAATGACGCTAACTCATTAACACACAAAAGAAACTAGAGTCTGTTCTTTTAGCTGAAGAAGAAATCCCTTAAACGCAGAGGACAGAATCGAGGCACAAAGGCGCAGAGATCGTTCATTTTTGCGCATAGCGCTCACTAGAATGAGAAAGATTTTTTAGAAAGCAAAACGGGAGAGAAATCTAAAAATAGGATCAGTTTTTTGCTTTCTAAAAAATCTTTCTCATTCTAGTGTTTCGAGCTAGCTCGAAGAAAGAACGATTGAACTTATTTTTACTCAGCGTCTTTGTGTCTCAGTTCTTTGTCTCTGTGTTTATGGGATTTTGTATTTAAATTTAAAAAGACGATATCAAGTATAAGCGAGGATCAAGGCAGAGGCGTGATTGGCGATTTGGACGTCAGGACTTTTTACTAGATTCCTTGCTTGGGCGATCGCCTGATTTTTATATCCCAGGGCAAAGAGGGCCTTGGTGCGATTCAATAAAGTAGGGTAATGGTCGGGGGCTAATGCAATCGCCCTTTCGATGTAATTGAGCGCCATTAAATTATTGTTCTTCTGCAAATACAGTCCGCCTAAAGTTTGCAGATCATAGGCGCTTTCCGGAGCAAGGACTGCCAGGGCCTCAAAAAAAGTGATCGCGATATCGTATTTGCCCTGTTTGATATAGGAATATCCTACAAACCGCAAATCTTCCAGTTCATCGCTTCCCCATCCTAATACTTCAAGCCAATTGATAGTGCTCATATAATTCCACTTTAGCCCTTATGATACTGGCCTCTTCTTGAATTGATGTCAATGAGGTCCTTGTCCAATGCCTGGATCATCGTTGTGAGTCCAATGAGTGTTTTTTTTTCTTTTTCTTGTTCCTGAAGTTCCCGCTCAGCTTCCCAACTCATAGGTGCTTTTTCTTGATCTGCGACAGGCTGTACGATTTCAGGCATCCGCACCGTCCCTTTAATTCTCTGCGTCTGAGCATCAATTTTTTCATCCGTTCCCAAGGAAGGCAGAATCTGGTGAGTGAAAATCCTTCTCTGTTGTTCGCCGTATTTTGGAGGGGGTAACAATGCGGCTACGGGAATATTCCGTTTTTGCGTTTCATATATTTTTTCGAATTCGGATGCAAAATAAGGAATAGTGACGTCGATTTCAGTCTTACCACGGACTGTCTTTCCTTCTTTTATTAAGGTCGCATCGAGATCTTTGCGACCTTGAGCATATATATTCGATGCTTCTATGCCCAGATTATCAATAGTCCGCGGATCAACCATAGTCTTTCCCCTTATTTATAAACCTCATTTGCCAGCCGGCTGTTTATTTTATCAATACATTTTTTTAAGAAGGCAAGTGGGAAAGCCTTTTTTGGAATTTGGGACCAGGTTCTTTTTGGATTCGGAGGCTGAGTTTTCCCACAAATTCCCACAATTAAATTTTAAGATTTAAATTATTTAAAATAAGCGAGTTATTCAAATAGGAGAAGGAGGCTTTCGACGAGTTATCGACAGACTTTTTTCAAAAATATTGCGAACTTTGAGGACCGGTGTTAAATTGTGGGAAATAGTGGAAAACATATGGCCAAGTTTTTTTTCAGCGGTTCTATTGAAGCAAAGCTCGACGAGAAAAATCGTTTTGTCCTCCCTCAGTCCATGCGTTTTGGATTGGTCGAGAACGGCGTTTTGGAATTCAGTCTTGCGCTTGGGCTTGGCGGGTGTCTAGCTATCTACAGACAAAGCGACATTGAAAAGATAGTGGAGAAATTCCAGGCCAAACAACATATCGGCAAATATCAAAAGTTCTTCACCTTGTTCTTTTCCACCTTATATCAGACTACATGCGACAAAGTCGGGCGTATTTTGATCCCGCCGACTTTGAAAAAAGCTGCCAATATCAAAACAGAGATCGTGGTCGCAGGTGTTCTGAACAAAATCGAAATTTGGCCGGCCCAGCGCTATGAAGAACAGCTCAATGCACTGCTGGGAGGAAAAGATCCTGAGTTCAATTTAGCTAAAATGTCCGAAGAGGCCTTTGCTCTAGTAGATAGTAGCGAAGGGGAGATCGAGGAATAAAATGAAACCTGCATCTTCACATGTTCCAGTGATGGTCGAAGAATGTCTGAAACATTTTTCAGGACTTTCTATGGAAGTTTTTTTTGAGGGCACTTTGGGGGCCGGAGGACATGCCAGGGCCATTCTTGAAGCGCATCCTGAAATTAAAAGATATATCGGATGCGATCAGGATCCTGAGGCTCTCGAGTTGGCGCACATGCATTTGAAGCCATGGGAAGATAAAATTACATTTGTAAATGGGAATTTTTCTGGTCTCGACATACATCTTTCAAAACTCGGAATTGACCAGGTGGACGGTTTTTTTTTGATCTAGGGGTGTCTTCGATGCAATTGGACCGAGCTTATAAAGGGTTTAGTTTTTCTAAAGAAGGTCCGTTAGATATGAGGATGGACCCTTCTCAGCCGCTCACTGCTGAAGAAATCGTAAATAAATGGACTGAAAAGAAACTCGGAGAACTTTTCCAGGAATATGGGGAAGATCCCAGATGGAGAAAGGCTGCGAAGGCCATTGTCGATGCACGCAGAAAGAAAAGAATAGAGACGACCACGCAACTGGCTGAAATTATCTCCGATGCCCTTAAAACTCGTACGAAAGGAAAATTTCATCCTGCGACATTGATTTTTCAGGCCTTGCGTATTTGTGTGAACCAGGAACTAGAGAGCATTGCCGAAGGATTGCGGAAGGCGATCGGAATGCTGTCTCCCGGCGGAAGGATTGGCGTGATCAGCTTCCATAGTCTGGAAGATCGGATTGTAAAAAATATGTTCAAAGAAGCGGCGTTCGTTTCAGCAAAAGATAAACACCGTACTCCGCTATTAAAGCTTTTGACAAAGAAGCCATTAGTGCCGTCATGGAATGAAATTCGAACAAATCCGCGGGCTCGAAGCGCAAAAATGAGATTCGCGGAAAAATTATAGAAGAAGAATATGAATAAGAGCCTTTTGATACGCATCGTCATCTGCATTTTCTCGTTCGGCTTCCTTCTTTATTCTTATATCGATAAGCAAAACAATTTGACGGAATTGCGCATTCTCATTCCCGGACTCGTCAAAGAGATCAAGACTATCCGTGAAGAAAATACCCGTTTACAATATGAGATCGATCAATTTGAAAATCCTGGACATTTGATGGAACTCGCACGGCATAGCGAGTTCAGCCACCTGAAACATCCTTTTATCAAAGATGTACTGACAGTCAATGAGGGGATCGCGATCCAGGACAAAGTCGAAGAGCCGATTGAAGAGCTCGCTCAAGTTAAACCGAAATTCTCTCTCGCAGTTATTGAACAGTGATTATCCATGGTTCAAAGAGGTCACAGTCCATCCTCGGAAGATCGCAAACGGCTGGTATGGCTGTCGCTTTTTGTCTTCTCCCTATTTTGTCTTCTCATCCTGCAATTTTATAAAATACAAATTATCGAAGGAGACAGATGGACAAAAGAAGCGGAACTACAGCATCATTTAACCATCATCGAGCCTTTTAAAAGAGGTCTCTTTTTTTCCAACACTAGCTTGAAGGCCGGGCATCCCGAACAGCACCAGCCTTTCGTAGTCGATGTTCCTAAATTTCATTTATTTGCAGATCCGGAATCGATTCCTGTCGAATGCAGAGAAGAAATTAGTAAAAAACTTTCCCAATTTTTGAGTCTGCAGAAACAAGAAGGTCAAAAATTAAAATCGCAATTGCAGAAGAAGAGTCGAAGCCGGAGATTGGCAATGTGGGTCGATCGGGAACTCCGTGATCACATTCAGGATTGGTGGCTTCCTTATGCGCGTTCGAAAAAAATGGCTAACAACGCCCTTTTTTTTGTGCAGGATTACAAACGCTCTTATCCATTCGGCAAGCTTTTGGGACAAGTGCTGCATACTGTACGGGAAGACCGGGATGAACTGACGCATCAAAGCATCCCTACAGGTGGATTGGAGATGGTCTTCAACAAATATCTCAAAGGGAAAGAAGGAAAGAGAGAGATCCTCCGCTCCCCTCGACATCCACTAGAGACAAGTAAGATCCTCTTCCATCCGGAAGACGGGGCTGATGTGTATTTGACGATCAATCATTACATTCAGGCAATCGCAGAAGAAGAAATTGAAAAAGCCGTGAAAAATGCAAACGCGAAAGGAGGATGGGCAGTGATGATGGACCCCAGAACGGGGGAAATCCTTGCCTTGGCGCAATATCCTTTTTTTGATCCCTCATCCTACAATCAGTTTTTCAACGACGAACATCTCAAAGAACACACTAAAGTCAAAGCGGTTACGGACCCATACGAGCCTGGTTCGACCATGAAACCCCTTACACTTGCACTCGCGTTAAAGGCAAATGCAGAAATGAAGAAACGGGGAAAACCACCTCTATTTTCACCACGTGAAAAGATCGCAACTTCTAACCCCTATTTTCCTGGGCGCAGCAAACCTTTGAAAGATCTACGCCTGCACTCTTATTTAAACATGAATTTGGGACTGCAAAAATCTTCCAATGTGTACATGGCCAGGCTTGTACAAAGAATCATTGAGAACCTCGGACCTGCATGGTATCGCAGCGCCCTTCAGGATATTTTTGGTTTTGGGACCAAAACGAGCATCGAACTGCCTGGTGAAAGCATAGGCCTTTTACCTGCTCCTGGAAAAAAACATCCGAACGGCGCTCTGGAATGGTCAGGGCCAACTCCTTATTCTTTAGCGATGGGACATAACATACTTGTCAGCAGCATACAAATGCTGAGGAGCTATGCCATTCTCGCCAATGGGGGGTTTGATGTGCATCCCACCCTGGTCCGTAAAATTGTCAAAGCCAATCGGAATGGAACGGAGGAAATCCTGCTTGACAATACAGTTCAAGAAAGAGTAAAAGCCTTTGCACGTTTGCTTGAACCGGAGATTGTTGAAGAAGTAATCAATGCGATGAAATTCGTGACCAAGCCTGGAGGTTCCGCTCCGAAAGGGGATATTTATGGCTACACCGAAGCAGGAAAGACAGCGACAACGGAAAAAATCATCAATGGGACTTATTCAAAAAAAGATCACATCTCGACATTTATCGGTTTTGCACCCGCCAAAAAAGCGAGGTTTGTATTGTTGATCGCTATTGATGATCCTGAATTCAAATACATTCCCGGCGTCGGTAAAAATCAACAGGGCGGTCAATGCGCAGCTCCACCATTTCGAGAAATTGCCACCCGTACGTTGCAATATTTCGGAGTCGAACCGGATGATCCATACGGTTATCCAGTGGGTGATCCTAGATATGATCCGGATAAAGCAGACTGGATCAAACAATCTAAAGAACTGAAAGAACTTTATATGAAATGGAATGGAGCATGAAACTCAGGAAATTGTTAAAAGATATTCCAGTCCAAATTGTAAAAGGGACAAAAGAAGTCGAGATCACCGGAATCTGCTCCAATTCAAAGCTGGTTTCTCCAGGCAATCTCTTTGTCGCTAAAAAAGGGTTCACTCATAATGGTGCACAATTCATCGCTGATGCTGTCGCCGCAGGCGCTGCAGCCGTTCTAACGGACATCTACGATCCTTTTTTGGAAGACGTAGTACAGATCATCCATCCGGATGTCGTTGCCATCGAGGCGAAGATTGCAGCAGAATACTATCGTCATCCTTCTCAAGATCTCCTTATCATCGGAATTACAGGGACAAATGGCAAAACGACCTGTTCTTATTTGATCAAGCATCTGATGGATGGAATAGGAAAGCAATGCGGTCTGATGGGATCGATCGAACGGATCATAGGCAAGAATTATGTGCCTGCGCCGCAGAACACTCCTGATGCCATCACGAATCAAAAACTGTTGCACGAAATGGGATTGAACGAGTGCAAAGCAGCTGTAATGGAAGTATCTTCCCATGGCTTGGACCAAGGGAGGGTCAGGGAAATCGATTTCGATATCGCAATCTTTACCAATTTAACCCTTGATCATCTCGATTATCATAAAACAATGGAAAACTATGCAGCAGTAAAAGCCAAATTGTTTTCCACTTTAGGCACGGAAACGACGAATCGGAAGAAAAAAGGAAAAAAATTCGCTGTTGCCAATGCGGATAGCCCTTGGTTTGAAGCGATATTAGGAAATTGCAAAGAGTCTATTTTGACCTATGGAATAGAAAAAAAGGCGGATGTGTGGGCCAGCGATATCAAACTTTCATCTAAAGGAACGAGCTTTACAGTAAACTATCAAAATGAAAACAGCCGTTTCTCAACCGCATTGATCGGCAGGTTCAATGTTTATAATTGCCTTGCTGCCATTACGGCAGGAATCGGTCAAAATCTTCCTCTGGATCGCATCCTTGGAACCTTAAGTACGTTTAAAACTGTTCCCGGCCGACTTGAAAGAGTGGCAAACAAAAAGGGATTAAATATTTTTGTAGATTATGCTCATTCTGACGATGCTTTGAAAAACGTTTTAGAAACTTTAAAAGAAATCAAATCCGGCAAACTAATCACTGTCTTTGGATGCGGAGGCGATCGCGAGGTGTCAAAACGGCCGAAAATGGGAGAAATTGCCGAGCAGTTTTCCGATTTTACCATTGTGACATCCGACAACCCCAGAAACGAGGATCCCGAGTCGATTATCAAGCAGATCATAGCTGGATTTAAACTGGCCAAACATTACATCGTCGAACCTGATCGGATGGAAGCGATCAGCAAGGCTATAAAAATGGCAAAACAGGAAGATATCGTCCTTGTTGCAGGAAAAGGACACGAAACCTATCAGATATTTGCCCATCAGACCATTGAGTTCGATGACCGAAAAGTGGCAGCAGCGGCCTGCGAGGCGCAATCTTAGGGGGTGTTTCTTAATTCTGTCGACATGCTATAGATATAGTATAAACCATACACATAGGGTAGATCGATGCGACGTCTCCGGTCCTTATTTTTGATATTCGGTGTTCTTTTACCGCTCTTCATCTGTTGTTCAACTGGCACTCGATACGAACGCTATTACGGAGTCCCTCAGCCTCTCAATCAAAAACCTCTTATCGTTTTAGATGCCGGCCACGGAGGTTATGACGAAGGTGCAAAAGTGAAAACCTTCATGGAGAAAAAAGTCACCCTTTCCACGACGATGCTGATCAAACAATACTTAGAGGAAATGGGATATCGGGTGATTTTGACTCGCAGCCGAGACATTTTTCTGCCGCTTAGCCAGAGAGTTTCGATCGCGAATAAAACACAAGGTGCTGTTTTTGTCAGCATCCATTACAATGCTTCTTCTAGCAGCTCGGCAAAAGGAATCGAAGTGTATTATTGCCAGACCAGTGAGACGAAAAGGACGCGGGATTCAAAAAGACTGGCGAATTGCATTTTGCCATGTCTGATCGATCAGACCGATGCCGTTTCACGGGGCGTGAAGCAAGCCAAGTTCCTTGTGATAAAAGACACACAGATGCCTGCAGTCCTGGTAGAGGCTGGATTTGTAACGAACCGGGAAGAAAGGCTCCTGCTGAGAGACAAAGACTATCTGGATAGGATCGCCAAAGGAATTGCAGACGGTATAAATAAATATCTAAAGACTTAAAAGTTCGTCCTCGGCGCGACTCGAACGCGCGGCCTGCTGCTTAGGAGGCAACCGCTCTATCCACCTGAGCTACGAGGACAAGGGACGATCATTTTATAGCCTTCGAGCAGTTTGGCTCAACAAATATATTACGGAGATAAAAATGGCAGCGGCAAAACAAGCTGATATCGGATTGATCGGGCTTGCGGTCATGGGACAAAATCTAGTTTTAAATATGAACGATCATGGCTTCACTGTCGCTGTTTTTAACCGGACAGTTTCCAAAGTCGATGATTTTTTAAAAGGACCGGCTAAAAATACTCATGTGATAGGCACCCATTCTTTGGAAGAGTTTTTTAAAAGCTTGAAGCGCCCACGCAAAGTGATGATGATGGTCAAAGCAGGCGCCGCAGTAGACGAACTGATCGAAGAATGCCTCCCATTTTTAGAAAAAGGGGATATTATCATAGATGGTGGAAACACCCATTATCCCGATAGCGAGCGCAGAAACAAGTTCCTTCAAGAAAAGGGCATTTTGTTCATCGGCACGGGAATATCCGGCGGCGAAGAAGGAGCCAGGCATGGTCCTTCGATCATGCCCGGAGGAAATCCGGATGCATGGCCGGCTGTAAAACCCATCTTTCAATCGATTGCTGCAAAGGCAGAAGATGGAACTCCTTGCTGTGATTGGGTGGGCAATGGCGGAGCCGGGCATTACGTCAAAATGGTGCACAATGGGATCGAATATGGAGACATGCAGCTGATCTGCGAAGCATATCATTTGCTTAAGGATAGCCTCCAATGCACTGCTGAAGAGTTTCAGAATATTTTTTCCGAATGGAACAGAGGCCCCCTCAAGAGCTATCTGATCGAGATTACCAGTCAAATTTTTGGATATAAAGATACGGACGGTAAGCCTCTTGTCGATAAAATTTTAGATGTTGCAGGCCAAAAAGGAACGGGCAAATGGACCGGGATCAGCGCTCTGGACCTAGGAATTCCGGTAACGTTGATCAATGAAGCCGTATTCGCACGATGTGTTTCCGCGTTGAAAGACCAAAGGATGGAGGCAAGCAAGCTTTTCCCTCATAAAAAGCAGGCATTTGCAGGAGATAGGCAAAAGTTCATCGATCACATCCAGCAAGCTTTATACGCGTCGAAGATCATCAGCTATGCGCAAGGGTTCATGCTGATGCGAGCAGCAGCTCAAGAAATGAAGTGGCAGCTCAATTACGGATCGATCGCTTTAATGTGGAGGGAAGGCTGCATCATTCGAAGCGGTTTTTTGAGCGACATCAACAATGCTTTCAAGACAAATCCTGATTTGAAAAATCTTCTATTCGATTCCTTTTTCAAAGAGGCGATTCAAGAATCTGAAAAAGGATGGAGACATGCGGTTTCCCATGCATTTCAATCCGGAATTCCCATTCCATGTTTCAGCACCGCTTTGTCTTTTTTCGATGGTTATCGCACGGCTCAGCTCCCCGCAAACTTGCTGCAGGCCCAGCGTGACTTCTTCGGATCTCATGCTTATGAAATGATCGATCAGCCTCGAGGAAAATTCTTCCATACCAATTGGGCAGGGAAAGGTGGAAGCGTCAGCGCGACGACCTACAACGTCTAATTTTGTTTATAATATAATTAACACGGATAGATACGATTTACGGATTAAAAGGATGAATTTAATATCCTGTTTATCCGATTATCCTTTTAATCCGTGTTGCTTTGTTCGTTCTAAAGCAGCTCTTTTTTCGTAGAGGATCAGAGTCGGAAGAATCACAACAATCGTTCCAATGACGATTGCTGCAAGCGGGTAGATGGTCCCATTATAAAGCACGCTTGCCAATCCAACTACAAAGGCTCCAATGAGCAAACGGACGCTCGTGAGCAAACTTGCTGTAACTCCTTTGATATGAGGAAGAATTTCCATCCCTTCCGGAAAGTAAAGACCAATGATCCAATTCGCACCAAAGGCGTAGAAAACCATGCCGCTCGTAAGAAAGTATGGATCACGAGGAGCCAGCACGATTGCTGCAATGAGGCCCAATCCTCCAATCACACACAGAGTCGTCCCAGCTTTTTTAATCGTTGGAATTCCCCATTTAGCGATGGAGCGATTGAGAACAAGACTTCCCAATACCCAGCCGCCAAGCAATGCAGCTTGAATAAAAGGAAACACTGATTTACTTATTCCAAACTCTACGACAAACAGAACAGCCGTTCCTGAAAGAAATGCGATGTATCCTCCAAAAAGAACGCTGTTGATAATAGTCATCTGCCAGAAAGCTAGATTGCAGAAAGCCTCTTTAAAATCTCCCATAACAGATTTTATTTGAAATGCTCTTCTTTTTTCTGTGACGAGAGTTTCCTCGAAAAACAGTAAGGCTACTGTGAAGCTCACAAGAACAAGAATGGCGATCGCAAGGAAATTGGAGCGGAATCCAAATGTCTGATTGAGATATCCGCCGACCAACGGAGCTGCCGCCATGATGAGAGGGACAATCGTATTGAGATAGGTCGTTGCTTTAATCGCTTTTTCTTTTTCAAAAGCGTCAAAGATGATCGCAGTTCCGATTGTAAAACAACCACCGCTTCCCAATCCTTGAAGAATGCGTCCCCAAAGCATCTGGTCTAAATGTTGTGCAAAAACCGTGATCACGCTTCCAGCCAAAAACATTCCAAGTGCCAGCATCAAGGGTGTTTTGCGTCCAAAAGAATCCGATAGAGGGCCATAAAGTGGGCCTGAGATACAAATGCCGATAAAGTTCCATGTGAGAAGACTTTGAATAGCCCCTTCTGAAACTGCAAACCAGTTCATCATATCCGGAAATGCAGGCAAATAAATATCCGTCTCAACGCAAGCTGCAATGAAAATAACGATAATAAGAAACAAATATTTTAATTCTTTCGTCTTGTTCATTCAGATGCCTTCAAAACTTCCATGAAAGCAGATTGCGGGATATTGACCTTTCCGATCTCTTTCATTTTCTTTTTGCCTTTCTTCTGCTTTTCCCATAGCTTGCGTTTGCGGGTGATATCGCCGCCGTAGCATTTTGCGGTGACGTTTTTGGTGATGGCGCGAATGGTCTCCCTGGCCACAATTTTTCCGCCTACGGCAGCCTGGATCGGCACTTTGAATTGCTGCATGGGAATCACTTCCACGAGCTTTTGGCAGATAGCCCGCCCTTTATTCTCCGCCTTTGTGCGATGGACCAGGCAGGAGAACGCATCGACCGGCTCTTCGTTGACACGGATTTCCAGCTTGATGATGTCTCCGATTTCATATTTTTCGAATTCATAATCGAACGATCCATAACCGCGCGTGATCGATTTTAACTTGTCGTTGAAATCCGTAATGATCTCATTTAACGGAAAGCGATACGTGAGGAGGAGCCGTTTCGTGTCCAGAGTTTCTGTTTTCGTAAGCTCGCCTCTTTTGTCCATTCCCAAACTCATGATCGCGCCGAGATATTCTGAAGGCGCCATGATATGGCATTTTACCCAGGGTTCCTCTACAAACTCGATAATGCCGGGATCGGGATAATGCGCGACATTGTCAATATTGAGTTGTTTTCCATCAGAAAGAGTGAATTTATAAACGACGCTTGGAGCGGTGGTGATGATGTCCAGATCGAATTCCCTTTGCAATCTTTCAAAGACGATCTCAAGATGAAGCAAACCGAGAAATCCGCATCGGAAACCGAAGCCTAAAGCAAGGCTGCTTTCTTGCTCGACATACAAGGCCGAATCGTTGAGTTGAAGTTTGACTAGCGCATCGCGCAGCGCTTCAAAATCTGAAGAGTCGACAGGATAAATTCCTGCGAAGACCACCGGGGAGATCAATTGAAAACCGGGAAGAGGTTCTGAAACGGGATTCTTTACTGAAGTAATTGTATCTCCAATTTTCACATCGGAGGTTTTTTTGATATTCGCGACAAGATATCCCACTTCGCCGGGCCTGAGGATTTCAACGGGCTGTCCTTTTGGCGCGAAAATCCCGACTTCAAGAACCTCGAAACTTTTATCTGTGGCCATCATTTGGATCAACGTCTTTTTCGTAATTTGTCCACTCATGACACGGATGTAGACCATGACGCCTCGATAAGGATCGTAGTGGGAATCGAATACAAGCGCCCGCAGGGACTCATCGATAGGAAGGGGAGGATGGGGAACGTCGATTAGAATCCTTTCTAAAATTTCCTTAATTCCAATTCCTGTCTTTGCCGAACAAGAAATCGCATTGGAAGTGTCCAACCCGATCACTTCTTCGATTTGTTTTTTCACACCTTCTACATCCGCTGCAGGAAGATCGATTTTGTTGATGACGGGAACAATTTCAAGGCCGCGGTCGAGTGCTAAATGAACATTTGCAAGGCTTTGCGCTTGCACTCCCTGCACTGCATCCACTACGAGCAGAGCTCCTTCGCATGCAGCGAGAGAGCGGGACACTTCGTAAGAAAAATCGACGTGCCCAGGAGTATCGATGAAGTTGATCTGATAAGTATTGCCATCGTCGGCATCATAATACATGGTGACGGGATGCGCTTTAATAGTTATGCCCCGTTCCCTCTCAAGGTCCATATCATCGAGTACCTGTTCCTGCATTTCTCTGGAAGACAGAGTATGGGTCAATTCCAAAAGCCGATCAGCGATCGTAGACTTTCCATGATCGATGTGGGCAATAATTGAGAAATTACGAATAAAGTGAATGTCGTATCGGAACATCTGTACCTTGAAAACTGCAAGATGAGAAAAATAAGACTTAGATTATATGGTTTTATCTATTTATTCTATGTTTAAATAAATATTTTAAACGCGTATATGTGCAATTATGCACATTGATATAAAAGCGATGAAGCTTTCAAAGCAAGTTGCTTCCTATTTTGCTATAGTATCCAGCCTGGTCATGTTCAGCATCGATGCTGCGACATTTACAGTATCAAATACTGCCGACACCGGAGCAGGCTCATTGCGACAGGCGATCATCGACGCTAATACTGCGGGCGGAACGAATACCATTGTTTTTACGACTACCGGCACGACAACTTTGGGCAGCAACTATCCTGCCATCACCAATAATTTGACGATCACTGGCCCGACATCAGCGGGCGCTGCGGCATTCACAGTCAATGGTGCAAGCAGTTTTCAAGTATTTGCAATCAGACCCATCACGGCAAACTGTTCTATTAGCAATTTGAACATTCAAAACAGCAAAGCTCAGGGAAGCACCGGGGGAACAGGAGCATCAGGGAGCGGAGGGGGTGGAGGTTCTTTCGGAGCAGGCGGAGCGATCTTTCTAGAGAGAGGGGCTACTCTCAGTGTTTCGAATGTCAATTTCTTAAATAACATTGCTGCAGGGGGTAGCGGAGGGACAAGTGCAGGCATTTCTACAACGGCACCAAGTTTTGGAGGCGGCGGCGGTGGCGGCGGTGCTTTTTCTGGAGGGATTGTAGCTCATAGAGGAGGCAATGGAGGAAATGCTACTCTTACTCCTACAGGAGGCGGAGGAGGAGGAGGCGCTGGAGGAGATTTTGGATCAAGCGGAATGGGGGTTGTCGCTCAAACTGGAGGCGATGGAGGGCAAGGAGATAGTTTAGGA
>DATIJE010000068.1:0-5163 GCA_035478995.1 Rhabdochlamydiaceae bacterium
CTGATAAAGATCTTCGGACCCAGTTTTGCGGGCGAGTGCTTGCCCTGGTTCAATTGACGACGATCTCCTTGCAGGTCTTTGGAACCTTTCTACTGGTCCACTTGCTCGGCCTAAGACGGAGCCATCAGGCGGTACCCTTGACTTTGTGCGCTAATGCGATCGGTTTTTTACTCTTTCCGGTATTTCAAATGATCTCGTTCTCTTATGTGACGATCAAGGCCTTTGACTTCTCATTATTTGGAGTGATCAAGGAAATGCTCTACATCCCATTAAAGATCGATGAGAAGTTCCGCGCCAAGGCGATCATCGATGTCTTCGCGTATCGCTCCGCAAAAGCCTTTGCATCCCTTCTCATTCTATTCCTCCAGCCTCTGGCCGGAACGAAAATCCTCGGCATCCTCTCCTGGGGATCGATCATCATCTTTCTCGCATGGGCCTGGATGGCCAAAAGAATGCTGCAGACCTCCGAAGCAAAAGAAACAGTCTAATGAATACGACTCCCGATCATCTTCTTATTTTTTTCCATGTCTTTCAGAAATCCTTCGAGGACTAGCTTGCATTGTTCACCTGTTGCCTTTTTCCAATCATTGATAGAAATATCATTAAAATCTTTGCTGACGGGAGCCATCCGAGCAAGCTCTTCCAATGTGAACTTGGAAAAGAAAATTTTCAGAAGTTCATTAGGAAAGCATGATAAAGTCCCCAAGCCCTTTCGGTCTAATTGGATCAATGGTTGTGGATCAGAGGAATGCATCCTTTCCCAAACTGCTTTCACATTTGGTAAAGATTGAGGTTGGTTTTCTAAAGAGTGCAAATCTGTATGGATTTTTTGAATTCCACCTAAAACAGGGATACAACTACTCATTATATTGCCTAAATCTAATAAAAAATCGAGGCATCGTAAAATTACTTTAAGTTTTATTCAATCAAATTAGATAAGCCTGCTTGCATTCGTATTCAGATAGAGGAATGTCGTTCCGTATTTGGATTTACGCTAAAATCTCGGATTTGAATAGACCCTGATCTAGATCCAGAAACCAGAAGATTTCCTTTCATTTGAATGTTCACCCCCTTGGGCTGATTTCCGGATAATACGGTGAGACATTCTAAACGATTCAGATCCCAGACTCCGATCAATTGATCATCAGATGCGGAAAAAAGTCGGTCTCCTACAACTTGCAAATCATAAATTCTGTCAGTATGTCCTTCTAATATAGCAAGAGACTTCAAGGTTTTCAGATCCCAGACTCCAATGGTATTGTCCCCAGATGCAGAAAAGAGACGTCCATTTGCAACTTGCAAACGATAAACTTTATGAGGATGCTGCAATGTAGTAATGCACTCCAATGTATCCAGATCATAGACTCTAATTAGTCCATCCCCAGATGCAGAAAAAAGACGATCTTTTGTAACTGCAAAGGTATGTCCGATTAATGTATCAATCGCTTCCAAATCATTCTTTAAATCTAATACCACAATCGTTCCCACTTCACTTCCAGCGAAAAGACGGTCTCCTACGATTTTCATGTCATTAATTGGACTAGAGAGAAGTACACAATCAGATACCATCGAATTCAAGTGCCTAACTTCGATCAAACCATCTTTATACCACGAAACCATGTAGTCTTCTGTGCATAGCAAGCAACTCATGGAAGAGTGATGCAAAGTGTTTGGAAAAGAAGGTTCTACTTCCTTCATAGTCTTAAGATCGAGAATCTTGACCCTTCCATCACGACATCCGCAGAAAAGACAATCACCTACAATTTGTATGCAACCTGAAAGATTTTTATCATGAATTGTTTGAATCGTGAAAAAGCCATTTTTGATGTGATAGCCCAATTTTTTTTGCTGTATTGCAGATTCGAATCCTTGCAAGCTTTGACTGGAAATAGCTTGTATATCTTTACTGACTTCTGACGCTCGAACGAGGTCTTCCAATGTTGAATTAGAAAAGATGTTTACGATGGTTTCATCAGGAAGGCATGATAAAACGCCTAATCCATCTCGTTCTAAAGCGATCAATTCTTGTGGATGATCAGGAATAGCAATGGAAGCACTTTCATTTTTAGGATCTTCTATAAAGGCATTCAATGCCTCGATTTTTTGTTCTTTTTTTAATATTTCGTGAATCTGTTGCAAAGCAATCTCTTGATCGTTTGTAAGATTAGGCTTACAAGACAGTAATGTATAACTCTGCAAGAGTTTCTGAAAAGATTCTCTAGGTAATCCTTGTCTGAATACTTGTACATCTTCCTTCAGTTTTTTGATCGCTAAATCGATGTAGTCCGAATACACACTTTTCCAAATTGCATTTACTTTTTCTAATTTAGAACGAACGTCTTCGAGATGTTTGGAATATTGAAGATTATCAGACAAAGCAATTTTTGCTCCGAGTTCAAGCTCGAAGCTTTTGATCCGATGACCATATTTTTCAATCGTATCAAGGGCGAGTGGTATAGATTTTTCATCAAATAGGGACCGATTTTTTAACAGGTTAAGATTTTTTTGGAATATATAGACCCTATCTAATGCAGGAGTGTTATCGACTTTATCTAAAGATGGAAAATAAGAACTCATTTATTACCTATTTTTTATTTATAATATAATTAAAAATTATACTAATTATATTAGATATTATTCAATTAAATAATAAAGTAAATTTTTATTTTAACCATATTAATTTTTTTTTAATACGGATACAAAAACACCCTCGGAAGGATTAAAATAATTTCTTTCTAGGATTTTTTTCTCTGTGGTTTCTTGTCTCTGTGGTAAATTCTTATCAGATTTACCCATAAGATATGGATATGCAGACTATTAAATTAAATTTAAAACCCGAAGAGATCCTCACCAATCCCATTTTGAACAAGGGAACAGGATTCACCGATGAGGAAAGGGAATCACTCGGACTGCACGGACTTCTGCCATTACATGTCTCTACGATCGAAGAACAGGTACAGCGCCGTTACGAGAATTTTCAGGTTACGAAGTCCGAGCTTGCAAAATACGTGTTCTTGAGCGCGCTGCAAAACCGGAACGAAACCCTTTTTTTTCGGCTCGTCTATGAGCATGTAAATGAAATGCTGCCTCTTATCTACACTCCGACGGTGGGGGATGCATCCATCCAATACAGCATGATTTATCGTGAACATAGAGGACTCTATTTATCTTATCCGCTCAAAGACAAACTTTCTGAAATCTTGGACAATTATCCAAAATCTGAAGTGGATGTGATCGTCGTCACGGATGGAGAAAGGATACTCGGCCTTGGCGATCTTGGAGTCGGGGGTATGGCGATTCCTGTTGGAAAACTGGCTTTATACACGCTGTTCGGCGGCATCCATCCTGCGCGCACGCTTCCGATCGTGCTGGACGTCGGCACGAACAATCCGCAGCTTTTGAAAGACCCTTTGTATCTTGGATGGCAGCATGAGCGGATCAACGGGAAAGAATACAATGATTTTATCGATCTCTTTGTCAGCGCAGTTAAAAAACGGTATCCCCATGTGCTCCTGCAATGGGAGGACTTTGCGAAGCCGCATGCGAGACCTCTTCTCGACCGTTATCGAGACAAGATCTGCTCTTTCAACGACGACATTCAGGGGACTGCTTCTGTCGTTTTATCGGCAATTCTAACAGCGGTAAAACTGACTAAGAGTAGCTTGAAGGAACAACGGATCGCCCTTCTTGGCGGAGGCTCGGCAGGAATTGGGATCTGCAATGAAATTGTGCGTGCGATGATTACCGAAGGGATGAGCGAAGAAGAAGCACGAGATCGATTTTATGTTGTGGACATCAAAGGACTCATCCATACCGGTTCAGACACACCGGATGAGAACCAGAAAAAATTTGCTCAATCATTCGAAAAGATCTCACACTGGAAAATCAAAAATCCGGCATTTGTATCTTTGATGGACGTTGTTTCTAATGCATTTCCGACGATCCTGATCGGCGTTTCTGCCCAGCCGGGAGCATTTACTCATGAAATCATCTCGGAAATGGCGCGTCATATCGAACAACCGGTTATTTTTCCTCTGTCGAACCCAACCTCCAAAAGCGAAGCGAACCCCGAAGATATCATCAAGTGGACGGATGGCAGGGCGATCGTGGCCACAGGCAGCCCCTTTCCTCCAGTGACGTTCAATGGAAAAACCTTCCGTATTGCGCAGTGTAACAATGTGTATATTTTCCCTGGGGTAGGCCTGGGTGCGATCGCCTCAAAGGCTACCAAGGTAACCGATAAGATGTTCTTGAAAGCGGCATCGGTCCTAAGCCAACATTCCCCCATGCTGAAAGAACCCCACGGAACCCTGTTTCCTGCCTTTGAAAACCTACGGTCGATCATAAGGACGATAGGAATCGCTGTTGCCAAAGTTGCCCAGGAAGAGGGGGTGGCCGAAAAGACCTCCGATGATCAAATAGAAAAGAAGATCGATCAGACCATGTGGTTCCCCGAATACCCAAACTATGTCCGTGAGTAGACTTATTTCTTCAAAAGAGCTTCCAGGGCCTTTTCATAATCCGGTTCTTGGGTAATCTCAGGAACGAGTTCCCGGTAAATGACCTTATCGTTCTCATCCAACACTAGCACACCCCTGGCGCACACCCCAGCAAGCGGCCCGTCGATGATCAGAATCCCATAATCCTTGGCGAAATCTTTCGAACGCATCATAGAGAGAGTGACCATATTTTTGATCTCTTCTCCGCAGGCCCGCTTTTGGGCAAAGGGCAGATCGGCTGAAACCACAATCCCTACAAAATTGGGGTGTTTTTTAAATTCTTCATTAAATTTTTTTGTTGATAAAGAACATACAGCCGTATCCAGGCTAGGGACAATCGAAATTAGCTTCCGCTTCCCTTTAAAGTCCTTTAAAGACTTATCATTCAAATCTCCATCTACAAGCTTAAAATCAGGTGCTTTTTGCCCAATTGCCGGGAGTTCCCCAGCCGTATGGATTGAATTTCCTTTTAAAGTAATTTTTGACATAAAAACCTATTTTTAATTCAACCTAGATTACTCATAAAGCTATTGAAACTCAAGGAATTAAATCAATTTTTTCTAAGTTACTGATAACAAAATACTTATATTATTTAAGCTTAATCATTGTAGTTATAATAAATATATTTTCTAAAATATTAATACCATGATATAATAAATACAAT
>DATIJE010000069.1:0-14717 GCA_035478995.1 Rhabdochlamydiaceae bacterium
CACCTTTCTATGACCTTGCTTTCATCTTTGACGATCATGTTCAAACAGACCGTCTTAGCGTCTATTTCCGCAAATCCAAGAAAAACAAAAAAAAGAGGTATGAGAAACAAGATCATTTTTCGATCACTCCGCTCTTATAAAACCACTTGTCCCCTTCTTTTACAAAAGAGCTTCGTTCCGTAAAAGACACGTCTTGGTTTCCTTGGCTAAGATAAGCAGTGAAAGTGACATAGGCGCTCGAGTCTCCATCGGTGAATTCTGAAATCTTCAAACCATTGAATTGCGTGGTTTGAGAAAACTGCAAAATGTCTTTTTTCCACTCCTTGATATCGGATGAAAAGCCAGAATTGGAAGGATGTGTCGTTTTGATAATGTAATCTGCAAGATGCAATGCATAAGCAGAGTAACGGGAACGCATCAATACCAGGGCATTTTCAGCCAACGAGCCATCGTGGTACCTTTTGCAGCATTCTGAATATGGTATATCGCTGAAACAGGGACAAAGTTTCTTCATGTGCTTTCAAAGCTTTGAAAATAATTTTTGTTTAGAATATAAGCATTGGGAATTTATATTAACCTGATTTTTTTCATGAGTACAACGTCAAATGCGATCGTCGCACATTCAGTGCCGGTGAATTATCCTAGATTGTTGGAAGAAGTTAAGGAAACTCAATTTCAAGCAATGTATTCTGAGAAAAAGTGGTTTGAGAAAACTGCTTTGCGTTCAAGAGTTTATCATTATGTTGATGCGTCTTCGAAAAGCTCCAGAGAGCTTCTAAAGAGTGAAATAACAGTGGCGAGGATCTGGGGAGTCTGTGCATACACAGCACTTATTGCACTGACTCAAATTGCTCCGGAAGAGAGTTACAAAAATAAAGAAAATGCTTTTTTTAAGATTTCATTCTATTTAGGAGAAGAAAAAGTTGAGAATTTTCCCGATATCAAAATAGGTATAGATCTATTTAAACGGATCTTGGAAGTACCATTAAAGGAAGATCAGAGTCTTTCGCTTTTGTGCAACCTCTATGAAGGTTTTCATAGTTTTGTCGTTGAAAAAAGATCGAATGTTTGTTGTGTGCTCTATCAGTCTTATCTTGGTATGAGAGATGAATCTAATTATACATTCGATGAATTTTTGACAGATAATAAAAAACATACCGAATGGAAACCGGAAAAATTGGTTAGATCTCTTAACAAAGTGATTTCCGAAAAACTCCCCTTAGAAAAAAGAATAAGAAATTATCAAAAACTCTTTTTTTATCCGGCGAATTCCTGCTGGAAAGAATGGAAAAGAGCTAAACACTCATTTATTTTTGCCGACACTGAACCTTATTCGAATCTCAAAAAATAGATTATTCATGATATTTGACCCTTGAGATTAAAATTTCAGGTATGTTTCTTATTACTGGGACAAACTCCATGGTTTGGATCCCACCAAAGTAACCATAGAATGTTTCCGTCCTTGATACCCCAGATTCTTATCCGTCCTGTAAGGCGAAGTGAAAAAAGTTCTTCCCATTCATCTTTTTGTAGCTCTGTTAAGCGCTTTTGCGCTTCGGCACTGAGGCTGCTGACCTGAACAAAATGAGAGCCATTTTCTCTTAAAATTTGCCAAGTCAATTTCTGCGAATCAAAGATTTTTTGAAAGACTTCCTGAATCTGCTCTGGATCAAATTTATTCCATCCCCAAGGCCCATCCATGTCCATCTGTCCTGCTTTGAACTCTGGAAGACAATGATCCGTTTTAAAGGGCGCAGCTTTGGGAATCTTGTTTTCAGAAGGATGCGCAAGTTGTTTTGGTTTTTTAAGATTTTTTCTGGACATGAGGTAAGTTTCTGATAGGAAATACTAGCTGTTGATAGGCTGACCCCATACATCAACACCGCTATAATATTCATGCATGGTAGCAAGCTGGATTTCTACTTCACCTCGCTCACCAGGATTCAGCCCTTTTCTAGCTTCAATCCATGGATCCTCCATGTGAGTGAGGTCGCTAAGCCATTGAGCAGATTTATCACTATATGCCTTCAGAACGTGATTGATTGTATCTCTTTGATTAGAAGAAAGACTTTTGGAATGGCCCTTTGTCAACACTTTTACATAGAACATTCCTTTATGCTGATTATAAAGTTCTTTCACAACAGGACCGTTTGCCCAAGCAAGAATTTTCTCTTTAAACAATGGCTGTTCGTCCCAAACAAGAGACCAAGCTTGGCAATAATACACCAGTTTTTGTAATTTCCACGCGGTCAGTGGATGTTTTTTGGGTTGCCCTTCTAATATATAGGCAGCAACATCTAGAACTGATACAGGTTTTCCCTTATCCATACTGGTCTTCTTTTTTTTCGCCATAGTCTACCTCACCAATCCAACAAATATCAACAAGTATAAACCAATACAATCAAATTCTTGCTAAGTGCTTGTAAAAAATGAGAATCTTTTCTCACGAGTAATATTTCGACAAATCTTATTGATCGCAATGTCAACCACTGTCATTATGTCTCTCCAAAAAAGAGAGGCTTTCAATGAGTGCTATTTGCCGACTATCGACATTCCACAGAACCACAGTCCCTTTCAATTCATTACATTCGAAGACCAGGCTAGATCACCCTACTTTTTTCTCGAGAGCCTTTTCACAGGCTTCTCCGAATGTGAGATCTGATAAAACTCTTACGGAGCAAGGTCGACAGACTGTTTGGCTTTCTGGAAATAAACTTAAGGCTAGCTATGACAGCATGCGAGATCATCTTATGGACCTGGTTGTTAACATGGGGCTTTCGGCTGTGGCATCTCCAATCCTTTCGGGAACTTGGATGGTTCTGACAGAACAAATGCTTCAAGAATCACCTGTGGCTATGACTTGTCTGGTTGCGGGAGGGGCATACATTGCAAATCAGGCAATGGAGTTCAGTCGTGTGAAACAATATGCAAAATGGAGTGTGCTATCCGATGCTTCAGGGCCTTCGAGATATGAAGAGATAAACCAGAAAGTGAAACAGATTATTTCCGGAAATAATCCAAAGATACATCTCACAACTTCGGGTTTAAAAATATCCGGAACGTTAGGCGATCCAAAACAACCTTCTCAGGCAGTTGAACATGCGTTATTGCAGATTAACTCGTTGAACCGATTGGTCATTCCGAGCTGTACGCTCGATCGGAATGCTAAGGATTGTATTGATTTCACAACCGAACGGTGGTCGACGCGCATAAACTTTCCTTTAGCTATTCTTTATCTTATCGCGATGACGTCTAAAGATCACAAGCATAGGAGATTAGATGACTATGTTGTCATGGCAGCGAGTGCTTATACTATTCATGATTATTTCAGCGGTCCTTCCGTTGATGAAGCGAGGCGCAAGCTTTCTAGTTATTTAGAGAAAGCTGAAACTCCAAGTGAAGTATTGCGCTTATTGATAAACTACCAGGATTTGAATGGAGGGATGAGCTTCTTGACCGAATGGGCAAAAAATGTCGATACTCTAGCGATTCGGGTGGGGAGGACGGGTTCGCTTATTCTCTATAAGAATCGGAATTTTTCCATTGGCGGTCCTTATCCTATTCAACAATTTCCGTCCAAAAACCTCGCTTCTCGCATAGAGCCTGTCATTGAAACGAGTGAACTGGAAGAGACTCCTTCTCCCCCAAAATCAAATAAATTTTGGTATTATCTAGACCAAGCAAACCAGGAATTCGGGCCAATGAGCTATGATGCCCTGCAAGAAGCCTGGATAGCAGGAAAGATCAGTTTGAATTCTTATGTCTGGAATGAAGATTTGGAAAATTGGATCCGATTCGAAGAAATAGAGAAAAATTGAAACTTAGGCGCAAACTAAAGTAAACAAAAAATTTAATATGTGTTAAAATTGCTTGCTTGAATCCGTGCTAAATGAACATCTATCCAATCATCTGGCTCGCGTACTAAGGCTTTAAACGTCCCATCAAATAAAGAACGACGGTATTCCTCGAATGTTCTTAAGGTGGGAATTTTAATCCGCTTTTCTAAAATATCGCCCAGATCCTTTGCTTTTTGAGGAAAATCAGCAAGTATTTTCACAATGGGCCACATAGCCCAACAAATCCTTGCGAAATTTTTAAAAACAGTAAATTTTTGTATGCAATCTTCATCGGGTATTTTCTGAAAATAGCTCTTTAATAAATGCCCATCTTGAGAAGCTGTGAAATTCCAAAACATAGAAGACACAGCCAAATCATAAATAGGAAAATCTAAACCGGAGCAGGTCCAATCAATTAAGTATAATCTGTCTTTAGCCCAAATTACATTGTTGGCATGTACATCACCGTGACAGCAAACTAGTTTTTCCTGTTGTTTTGTCTCTTCGAGAATTTTGGTTTTAATTATTTTTAAATAATTAGGAATTGAGGTTACTTGTTTCATTTGCAAATAGATTTTTAAAAATTGATCCACAAAACGAGGCTGGGTCGCCTTAGTGATTCCCATTGGTGCTGGTAAAGAATGCATTTTTCTAAAAGTTGCCGCCAAATCCGCAACTCGATCAAGGGAAAGTTCCTGAATATGTTTCCCATCAATCCATTCCATTACCATATGTATCATGTTGTAGGATTGTACTTTGGGAGCAATGTCGTGTTGGCTGGCCCATAAAGTAATCTGTATCTCATTTTGGATTTCTTCAGGGGAAAGGAAAAATTCAAAACCTCTATCAACAAAAACACCTTTAGAAGTAGTGAGTTTTACAATAGGGCTACCTGTTCCTAAATTTAGGGATTCTTTAAGAAAGATATCGGGTTGCGAGAGAGTGAGGTTTAAATGTGTAATGCTCATCTTGATGCCTTGGTTAAAGATTTGGTTAAGAAAAGCATGTGTTTATCACAAAGATCTTTTTGCAAAGCAATATTTTTACATCTTCTCCTCGATAGACCTAACAAGTTGACAGCTACTCCATACCCGAAGTAATGCGAAAGTTGAAGGAGGTTGGAAGGAACATAAGTACTGGAGGGAGAGAATAGCGGCATTTCTATGTTCAACTTAAAGCTGAGGAGTTTCCTTTGACACATCTAAGCACGTATGCACGCTTAATTACAAAACCAAACCTTTCGGTAAGGGGTCCGCAATTCGAAACTTCCACAAAAGAACCATTTGGCACAGAATAAAGATCTTGCAAGAAGACAACACCAGGATCATTAATATCTAAAATAACAATTCGAGCAAGCTGAACAATTTCTGTTTCGTTAAGACATTTCTGAACTTTCTTTGCCACTTTTTCGTAAGAATCCAGTGCGCGTGAATCTAACCAAGAAGCAGAGATAAGAAGATCCCACTTTCCAAAGGCTTCTTCTCGAAGAAAAAGAGCAAAAAGAGAAATCTCTCCATACTCTTGCTCTAATTCCTTAAGAACTGTTTTTAAACGTTCCAAGATGTCTTTCATAATATTTCCAACAGTGCTTTTGTCGAAGCAATCATCGCCTCGGCTGTTTGCTGATCTGTATCTAAAGAAGAATATCTTACTTCGGGGTCCCAATCGGCTACGACAGACCAGACTAAAAGATAATCTTTTCTAACTTTCTCTTCAAACCCGGATAAGTGCAATAAAACTTCTAATTTATGTGTCTTAAAAGAAGTCAAATTGTCAAATTTCTTTTTCGGATATCCTTCTTTCCATCCCAAGGTCAGACAAATTCTCCTTTTTAAAGCCATCTCTACAGCATAGCCGCAAAGATAGTAAGCTGTATCAAACCTACCTTCTCGAAACAATATTGTCGCATCAAGAACTTTTCTTTCACTTAAGGACTTTAGCTCTTCGGGTGTAATGTTATCTTTTATTGACATGAAGCTTTAAAAAGTAGGATTTTTTTACAAAACCTTAAATGCAGATAGATTTGGACGGAAAGTCTAACCTATAAAACCAATTTTGCGAAAGAGATTTAAACATCTGTGATTGCTGTTATTAAAGAATTAAAAATGTTTCCAGAAAGCGGCGGTTAAACTGATACACACGACTGTGGATGCTATCCCAGGTTCCAATCTTGACCATAAAGCCAATTGTTGCAAATGCTCTACTCAGGCGTAAAATCGGCATCAAAGCACTGTAATCAGGAACTGGGCGAATGCTTGCATACCCTCTTAAAAAAGATCTTTTAGTGGTGGAATTTGTGGGCCATTCCCCATGTTCCAAAGGGCAAAAATCTTCTTCCGCAAAACTTGCCCGCGCTGAAACCCAATCGATGATTCCTTGAAGTTTGCCTTCATTAACGATCACATTGCCAGGTCGAAAATCACGGTGTGCAATGCAAGGTCCGTCCACAGAATTTAGAAGATCGATATGCGTATCAAAATAGCGGCGGCATTGTTCAAGTAACGCTTTAGGTAGATTATTGCTGCATTCAGCAAAACCCTCTTCAAACTTTAAAGTGAAATGAATGCGTGGGTCATGGCTTAAATCATATGGTTGTATAAGATCGCCATAGCCTTCTACACGATTGAGATGAATTCGAGCAAGTATCGAACCAATTTCATAAGCCAGAGGATCGGTAAAGTCTGTTATTTTAAGCAATGTTCCAGGAAGGCATTCCATCAAAATAGCACCATCCACGTTTGCTTCTGGTTGCACAACCTGTAAAATGCACGGCACTGGTAGTGTATCTGCAAGGCGTTTTAAAAAATACACTTCTCGCAAGTAATCATTTGCTCGTTTACATATTTTTAAAATAAGATCTCTGCCATTAGGCTCTGTAATCTTATAGACAGTTGCAACCGTTGCATCCTCATGCTCAATAAGCGAAAAAGAGAAGCTTTGAAGGTGAAGACGTTCTTTATAAACAGCTATCGAATCCATGTTATCCAGGATACTGAGAAATTTCACTCAATACAATGAGCAAAATTAAAATATGTCAAAAAAACCCCACTTAAACAGCTAATTCTTAATAAACTGGAATTTTAACTCATGATGTTTTTAAGAGATACAAGAGAATAGCGGCAGTTTGACTTGAACCAACGACTAGATAAATCTGTCTTTGGGCGGAGCATGAACTGTTTTAACTCATTTTATTATATTTTGTTGAGAATAATTCTCCCGCCAGTCCCTTTTGAGAAAATAACTAAGGAAAATGAACCTAAAACGATCCAATTTTAAAATTTTAACAAATAATCACTAAGAGTTAGAGAAAAAATTCCTTATAACGGTCTCACGGTTTTCAAAGGTTTCTAATATAAATTTAATATCATCAGAAGAAGCGATATTTTTCTTTTCGCCGAGTCCATAATGCGAAAGAAGTTTTATTAGATAATTCCCTTCTTTTTCCTGATACTCTATAGTAACTTCGTTACAAGGAGCCAAAAAAGGAATCCTCCTATTTAAAATCTCGCCTAAAACATTATCAAAAGATATGCTATTCCATCCACTCTGATCGCAAAAATCATTTAGGAATTTCTCTGCACGTTTTAATTCTTCTATCTTTTTTAAAGCTGTAGCAAAACTAGGAATATCCCATATAATCGTTCGACTGCCTCCTGCACTACTTTTGACTACATCAATAACATTTGACGTAAGATTCAGAGCTTTAGCTATCGCTTTAGCAATTCTTTCAGCTTTTTCTTCTTGAGACCCTTTATAATTCAGAGTTACCATTTGGGTGGGACGTTTTTCCCATGTTATCGACTCAAACCCAAGTTTTTGGGTAAGGCTTGCTAACGATTGAAGATCTATACTTTGAATTGACATTATTTACTCCCTTTGATTTTTTTCAATTAAAATATAATATATTTTACATAATAAATGATTTTATTTGCAATTTGAGACAATACTTCAATTTCTTAAGAATCCAATAGTTTCTTCTTTGCAGCATATGCTAACCCAACTACACACAAGAGATATAAAGTAAGACCCAAGATTACCACAAACAACAAAGGAGAAAGTAACATATGCAAAAGAAGGACTGCGCCTGTAATAAATAAAAAAGAGAAAAATGCAATTGCTATTTTTCTTAATGTCTGTGTCACTCTATCCATATTTGCATTACTAACTCGCACTCTTCTTCTTTGATGGATAGCATTAGCGCCAGAATCAACAGAAACACGTGATTCCAATGGTGGAGCTTTGATGATTACTTCTCTACAATAAGGACAGGTACATTCATCTTTATCTATCCACCAATCATTTAGACATTTAGGATGAAATAGATGATTACACGCTAATTGAATTTTGTCATCTGTTGTAACTTCTTCCAGGCAAATCGAGCATTCAGGCTTTTCTTGTATTTCTATTGCAAACGGAATTTGCTGGTTATTTACTAATGTATTACTCTGAACAGACATAAACACTCTCTTTTTAAATTAAATTAATAACAATTATATGAATTGTTTTAATTAAAATCAATTTTTTTATATAAAAAGAGGTAATTTATAAGTCTTTAAGAATTAAAAGGTTGCTTTTTTTTAGAGAAAATAGCGGCAGTCGGACTTGAACCAACGACCCACGCATTATGATTCTGTTGCTCTAACCAACTGAGCCATACCGCCATAAAATAAAAAACGAATTTATGATCCTAACAGATAGATCAAAAACTCGTTATATAAAAATAGCGGGGGAAGGATTCGAACCTCCGGCCTTTGGGTTATGAGCCCAACGAGCTAACCACTGCTCCACCCCGCGTCATGTTGGTTACCACTAACTACTAGCCAATTTTATCACTTATTTGACTAGCGGTTAGTGAAACAAGTAATGAAGAGTCTAGCAAACGCTTTATTTAACCTCAATCCCTCTTTTAAGAAAAGGAGAGACAATCTCAAATGTTCTATCTGCAGAACCCTGTATTTCTTCGAGTAATTTGATGGCGGATTGCTGGTATTTAGAATATGTTTCACGGTCATGTAAAAATTCGGTTAGGATATGAGGAAGTTCGGGAATGGTGGACTCTTTCGCGGCATTTGCAGAAATAAGCATGTCTCTAAGTTCAGGTTGTCCATGCATGTGAGGCCCGAAAACAACTGGAATTCCACATTGAATGGGTTCAAAGACATTGTGTCCGCCTACATGTTGAACAAAGCTTCCTCCGACGATGGCCACTTCTCCCAGTTGGTAGCAGGTAGTCAGCAGTCCCATTGCATCGATAAGGATGACTTGTTCATTCCCCTTCTTGCGATCACGCTCTGAATATTTCAATACTGAAAAACCCTGTGATTGAAGCCTCAATGCAACGTCGGCAAATCTTTCTGGATGCCTGGGAACAAGAAGAACTTTCACTTTTGGGATCGATTCCCTGATTTTATTGATCGCTGTCATGAGCCATTGCTCTTCGGGATCATGTGTAGATCCAATTATAATCACCTTGTCTTCATTGGAAATTCCAAGCTCTTGCTTCCAAAGGCCGGCTTCGGAAGAAGATAATTTTTGAGGAGTGTGATCGAGTTTTATATTTCCCGTTATGCTCAGTTTGTCAGGTTCTGCTCCCATGTCGATAAAGCGATCATAATAAGTTTGATTTTGAAGGCAGAGGTGATCGAATGTATCGAAGAGGGTTTTGGTAAAGAAAGGAATGTTTTTAAATCGGCGGGAAGAACGTTCGGATACTTTACCATTTACTAATAGGACAGAGGATCCGGCTTTTTTTGCATACTTGATGAGATGATACCAAAAATCGCTCTCGACCAGGATCAATGCGTCGGGACAAAGGCGCTTAATTGTCTTTTTTATAATCCAGGAAAAATCAAAAGGGAGAAAAAAGTAATGCGCAGCCCCAGGCATGGAACGTTTTGCTTCACCGTGTCCTGTTTCGGTGGTCGATGAGATCAATATGCGAGCTTCGGGATGCGTTGTTTTAATGAGTTGGAACAAAGGAGCAGCAGCCTTGGCCTCACCGACAGAGACGGAATGGATCCAGACTACAAGATGTTGGGATTTCGATGAAAAATCTGGAAGCCCAATTCCCAGTCTTGCCAAAAGGCTGGAACGGTATTTTCCATACCGGATCAGTCCCCAAAGAAGCTTAGGCAAAGAAAAAAGAGCTAAAAGAAATAAAATGAAATCATAAAAGAGGGTCATCATAAATTTGATTCGACGACCAGATTTAACAGTTTGTTCGGGACAAAGACTACTTTTGTGATTTTGCCTGTGATGTGTTTGGCAATTTGAGGCTGTCCTTCAATAAAGCTCAATAGTTCTGTTTGGGTTTTATCTTTGGGAAGGAGCCACTTGCCGCGCATTTTGCCGTTGATCTGCACAACGTACATGGCTGTGTCGTCTTCGAGATAAACCGGATCGACTTTAGGAAAAGGAAGATAGGTCAAAGTCGTTTTTTCACCGAGATGTTCCCATACCTCTTCGGTAATATGAGGAGCAAATGGGTTGAGGACCCGCGCGAATAGTTTCAATACACTTTTCGGATATTTGGAAAGAGGCGCGAATGAGTTGATGAATTCCATCATTTTAGCGATCGCTGTATTGTACATCATCGATTCTAAATCTTTTTCGACCACGTGCACAAGACGATGCCCTAGCTTCAATGCCTCTTCATTGTCCTCTTCACATACTTTTTCAGAGAAGAACAGATCGTAGAAACGACTTAAAAACCGCCTGCACCCATTTACAGCATCGGTGTTCCAAAGTTTTTCTTTGTCAAAAGGGCCCATAAACATTTCATAAAGCCTCAAAGCATCTGCTCCAAAATCTTCGATCATGTCATCCGGCGCCACTCCATTTAGCTTGGACTTGGACATCTTTTCAATTTGGGTGGTCAATTCGATATTGGTCCCTCGTTGATAAAAATGATTTTCCTTTTCAATCACTTCTTCAGGTGAAATATAGACGCCGGTAGGAAGCTGATAGGATCTTGCAGTAACGAGCCCTTGGTTGCGTAGAGTTTGGAAAGGCTCTTTTGTACTGACAAGCTCGCAGTCGAAAAGGACTTTATGCCAGAATCGCGCATAGAGCAGATGCAGCACTGCATGCTCGATACCTCCGACATAGAGATCGACCGGCATCCAATATTTTTCTGGTTCTTCATTCCAGGCTGCCTTGTCATTTTGGGGATCGCAAAACCGCAAATAATACCAACAAGAACCTGCCCATTGAGGCATGGTATTCGTTTCTCTTCGCGCTTTCTTACCAGTTTTTAAATCTGTGATTTCCACCCATTGAGGCACGGATGCAAGAGGGCTTTCTCCCGTTCCCAGCGGCTTAAAATTGACCACTTCTGGCGGGCAAAGAGGAAGTTCATCGATATCCAGGACTCTTTTCGAGCCATCCTCAAAATGCAGAATTGGAAAAGGCTCGCCCCAGTAACGTTGGCGGGAAAAAAGCCAATCGCGAAGTTTGTAGTTTACAGTCCTCTCCCCTTTTTTATTCGCAGTAAGCCAATCTGCAATAGCATTTTTTGCGGTTTCGCAGTCCATTCCTTCAATTGAAAACCCATCCAATCCGCTGTTGATGATTGTTCCGCCGGCATTCCAGCATCTTTTACCTGAAAGGACTTCCAATCGTACATCTTCGGGTTCTAGACCTTCCGGAATCAATTCAGGGAAGGAAGCGACATCAGGATCGATGACTGGTTCAATGGCAAGACCATATTTTTTGGCGAACTCAAAATCCCTCTCATCATTAGAAGGAACCCCCATTACTGCCCCTGTCCCATAGCCGACCAGCACGTAGTCAGCGATCCAAATCGGAATGACCCTTCCATTGACGGGATTGATCGCGTAAGCTCCCGTCCAAACTCCCGTCTTTTCCTTATTCAAATCGGATCGTTCCAAGTCGCTTTTGGAAGCGGTCAGTTTCTGATATGCTTCTACTTCCTCTTTTTGCTCAGGGGTGGTGATTTCTGCGATCATCGGATGCTCTGGAGCAAGGGTCAAATAGGTCACACCGAATACGGTATCTCCACGAGTCGTGAACACAGAAATGGGCCGGTTCGTGCTTTTCTCCGAGAAATGCACTTTGACACCCTCGCTTTTCCCAATCCAATTGATTTGCAATTTTTTCAAGTGTTCAGGCCAGTCCAGGGTATCCAAATCTTCCAAAAGGCGATCGGCATAAGCAGTAATTTTCAAAATCCACTGGCGCAAGGGCCTTCTCTCAATGGGATAATTCCCCTCTTTGGAATGGCCGTTTTCGATTTCTTCATTGGCAAGCACGGTACCTAATGCCGGACAAAAATTAACTTGCACTTCCGCTTCGTAAGCTAATCCTTTTTCATATAGCTTTGTGAAGATCCACTGCGTCCATTTATAGTATTTTGGGTCGCTTGTTGCGATCTCTCGATTCCAATCGTAGCTGAAACCAAGAGCTTTTAGCTGACGGCGGTAGGTATTGATATTCGATTGGGTCGTAATCGCAGGATGGGTCCCGGTACGGATCGCATATTGTTCAGCCGGCAGACCAAAACTGTCCCAGCCCATCGGATGCAGGACATTGAACCCTTTTTGCCTCTTATAACGGGCCAGGATGTCCGTAGCCGTGTATCCGGTGACATGTCCGACATGCAGACCGGCACCTGATGGATAGGGAAACATGTCTAAAATGTAGTACTTTGGTTTTGAGCGATCGACTTCAGCTTTGAATATTTGGAAATCTTCCCAATATTTCTGCCATTTTTTTTCTATCCGCTGATGATCGTACTTAGGTTTATCCATAAAATTGTGAATTTGAAAACACACGTTGTGGATAAACCATAACACGGTTTTTGAATATTCAACACCCTTTTTATCTATCTGCACTCACAATTAGAAAAAAGATGATAAAGATTATTTAAAGCTCCACTTACCGACTTTTCCTCTTTGTACAAAAGTTCGTATGCATTAATCTACTATGTGCAGAGGATATTTAATATTCGAAAATACATGGTTTGTTCATGATTGAATTGAGTCCTTTACGCAAAAATAAAATAGCACTCTCCGACTATAACTATCGACGCGATATCGAAAATCGTTTGCTGATGGCCCATTTTTCAACTTTGGACCTGGAAGTTCTCGAAGAAATTTTATATAGTTCACTGACTATTCCCATTCGCAAATTGGCGAAAAGCATTGAGGCGAATGAAACAGAAATTCGATCTATTCTTGAAAAATTCAGCAATACAGGATTGCTCACTATCGACCAAGACACAGTCACCGTCGATAAAGAAATGCGCAAGTATTATGAGTCTCAGATTTTGAAGTTTGACGAAGACTTCACTCCGGGCATGGAATTTTTACAAGGTCTGCTTCGCAAAGTGCCTATTCATGTTCTTCCTACATGGTATGCGATCCCAAGATCTTCCAATAATATTTTCGATTCGTTAATTGAAAAATATCTTTTAACACCTCAAATTTTTCACCGTTATTTGATGGAGCTGAACCTTGGCGATGCCCTTCTCGCAGGTATCATTAAAGAGGTTTATCATTCACCGGAATTGAAAATCGCTTCTACAGAATTGATCGAAAAGTACGATCTGACCCGAGAACAGTTTGAAGAATACATGCTATATTTAGAATTTAATTTCGTCTGCTGCCTCGGATATAAAAAAATTGGGGAGATGTGGAAAGAAGTTGTAACCCCATTCCACGAATGGCGTGAATACTTGCATTTTTTGCGCGATACTGAACCTAGGCCTATAGCACATCCGGAAGAAATTGTAAGACAAAGACCTCATGATTATGCGTTCGTTCATGATCTTTCGACGATTTTGACCATGGCAAAAAAGCACCCTTTTGCATTGACTGCTACAAGCGATGGAAACCACATTCCTCAAAAAACCGTCTTCTCCTCGATTGTCAATGTTTGCGAAGGTTTGAATGAAAGCGGCGGATCGATCGAAAACTATATCAAACATCTTATTTCTAAACTTCGCATGGTCAAGTTAGCGGACATCGTCGATGGAAGATTGTATGCTTTGGAAGCAGCAAACGATTGGCTGGACATGAACCTGGAAAATCGCGCATTGTATATTTATCGCCATCCGCTGAACCGCATTTTATCGAATACTTCAGCTTCCTATTTACATACGGAACGCAATATCCGAGAAGCAGAAAAAAGCATCATTCGCATTCTTAACTCGGGATGGGTGTATTTCGATGATTTCCTCAAGGGAGTTCACGTCGTTCTCGGCGAAGGGTCCACCGTGATGTTGAAGCGTTGTGGAAAAACATGGAAGTACACGCTCCCAGAGTATAACGAAGATGAAAAAGCCCTTATCAAAGCTACTATTTTTGAATGGCTCTACGAATTCGGAATGGTCGCCGTCGGCACGCACAATGGAAAAGAATGTTTTTGCGTCACACCATTAGGACAATCAATTTTTGGAAGATAACAGATGGCCAGCAAAAAAGAAGGCGAGCTTGTTTCTAATCGGCGCGCATCGCATGATTATGAGATTTTAGAAACCTTTGAGGCTGGAATCATGCTTGTGGGAACGGAGATCAAATCTCTTCGGGATCATGGAGGCAGCCTGCAAGATTCCTATGTCATCGTTACCGACAGCAAGGTGATCCTAAAGGGATCGAGCATTGCTCCTTATCGCTATGGCAATGTGTTCAATCATGAAGACAAGCGGGATCGGCAACTTTTATTGCACAAACGAGAAATTGCAAAACTGAAATCTCTTTCTCAGGAAAAAGGTCTTACCCTAATCCCCTTGTCTTTCTATCTCAAGAATGGATTTGTTAAAGTGAAAATCGCCAGCGCGCGCGGTAAAAAAGCCTATGACAAGCGGGCAGCGCTCAAGGCCAAAGAGCACAAAAAAGCCATGGACAGGGCCTTGAAAAATCA
>DATIJE010000070.1:0-4706 GCA_035478995.1 Rhabdochlamydiaceae bacterium
CGGATTGAAAGGGATGCTTGCAGGCATTAATGCCGCCGGAGCACTTTTGCAATACGTCCGCGAAGATTTAAACCTATCAATCGACCACATTACCAGTATCCGCCGAGAACGGCTTGGATCTTACATGTCTCTGGACCTTGCTACGCAAAGACATCTTGAACTGATCGAACCTCTTCATTCCGGTCAGAAGGGACATACTTTGATCCATTTGCTCGATCGCACGCACACTCCGATGGGAGGGAGGCTGCTCAGATTTTGGGTTACGCATCCGCTGATCTGCCCAATGCACATAGCATTGAGGCAAAATGCAATCGAAGCCTATCTGCATTCCGGCATCACATCTCAACTATGTGCACATTTAAAAGAGATTCGGGATTTAGAACGGCTGATCATGCGTATCGAAACAGGGTTTGCGAATCCGCGAGATCTCGTTTCATTGCGTTTTTCTTTGGAACATATTCCTTCCATTGCTGCTTTGCTAAGCTCTCTCGATAGTGAACTCATCCTCGAAGACTTGCACAAGTTGGCCGATACCTCTGAAATCACATCCAAGATCAAAGAGGCCATTGTGGATGCTCCTCCCATGCGCTTAAGCGACGGAGGCATTATCAAGCAAGGTTATCACAGAGAATTAGACGATCTAAGGTCCATGCAAAAAGACCACCATGGATGGATCGCACAGTATCAAACTAGACTAAGAGAGGAAACTAGGGCCAAAACTCTCAAAATTGGATTTACTAAAGCTTTTGGGTATTACATTGAAGTCAGCCGAGGTCAAAGCGATAAAATTCCAGATCATTTCCAGCGAAGACAAACGCTCGTCAACGGGGAACGATTCATCACAGAGGAATTAAAAGAATATGAACATAAACTCCTTCATTCAGAAAGCCGGATTGCTGTTTTAGAAAATGAACTGTTCAATAAAATCCGCCTCGAGATCGTTTTATACGCGCATAAAATCAGAGAAATCGCCCAAGCTGTCGCCCGCATCGATTCTTTGATCGCATTATCAGAAGTTGCAAGGGAATATCAGTATTCGCGGCCAGTGGTTGATGAAAGCGTCATTTTTCATATCGAAGAGGGTCGTCATCCCGTCATCGAAGCCGCTCTTTCCGAAGAGGCCTTTATTCCTAATGATATTTTCTTGGACAACAGGAACAACCGGATGATGCTGATCACCGGTCCGAACATGGCAGGAAAATCGACTTTTCTCCGCCAAGCTGCTCTCATCGCAATCATGGCTCAAATAGGATCTTTCATTCCCGCGAAAAAAGGACATATCGGAATCATCGATAAAGTGTTCAGCCGAATCGGAGCAAGTGATGATTTGTCAAGAGGACAGTCGACATTCATGGTAGAGATGAGCGAAACTGCAAATATCCTGCATGGTGCGACACCCCGTTCTCTGGTCATTCTCGATGAGATCGGCCGCGGGACGAGCACCTATGATGGAATTTCCATCGCTTGGGCCGTCGCAGAATATCTCCTCACCAATAAGGAAAAATCCGCTAAGACTTTATTTGCAACCCATTATTGGGAATTGACACAGCTCGAAGAGGAAATTCCGGGTGCAGTCAACTTCAATGTCGCCGTGCATGAATCTGACTCAGGAATCGTCTTCTTACGTAAAATCGTCAAAGGCGGCACCGATAAAAGTTATGGGATCCATGTCGCTCGACTGGCAGGACTGCCATCTTCTGTCATTAAGAAAGCCCAAGAAATGCTTTCTAAATTAGAGAAAAATGGCAACCGGAAGCCCACTAAACAAGAACAATTGAATTTATTTTCTCAACCAGAAATGGACCTTAAGGCCCATCAACTCGCATCTGAACTCCAAGTCATCGAACCCAACCAGTTGTCCCCGATGGAAGCTTTAAAAAAAATCATTCACTGGAAGGAACGATTTTCGGATGGCGTCATTCGATTCTAAACATCTCGATGTATTTCCTGTTCAGCCCGGCGTCTATTTGATGAAAGACGCGGCTGGCAACATCATTTACATAGGAAAAGCAAAACAGCTTAAAAATCGCCTTAAACAATATTTTTCTTCAGGCGGCGATGGACGTCCCATGGTCCCTTTTTTAACCGCACAGATCGCGCATATCGATACGATCATCGTCTTTTCAGAAAAAGAAGCTCTTCTGCTCGAAAATACCCTGATCAAACGACATAAACCAAAATTCAACGCTCTGCTGAAAGATGACAAGACCTTCATCAGTCTGATGATCAACAACCGGCACCGTTGGCCGATGATCCGATTGATCCGTTACAAAGGAAAGCCAAAAGAGGCCGGTCTTTATTTTGGCCCTTACACAAATGCCTTTGCAGCAAGGCAGACTTTTGAACTGTTGACCCATTTATTTCCCTTGCGCCAATGCTCCGATGAAGAATTAAAAAGACGCACACGCCCCTGCTTGCTCTACTCCATCAAAAGATGCATCGCACCCTGTGTCGAAAAATGCACAAAAGAAGAATACGATGAGTTCGTCGATGGGGCTATACAATTTTTAAAAGGGCAAAACAAAGAAATTATAAAAAAGCTTTACGATGACATGGAAAAAGCTTCAGCGAATATGGAATATGAACAGGCTGCAGATCTTCTCAGAACCATCCGTCAGGTAGAATACGTCATCGAATCCCATCAGGTTGTGATCAGATCGTCGGCCAAAGATTGCGATGCCCTTGCCATTCACAGACAGGCGGATGAGGTCATCCTCATGCAACTCCTTTTCAGAGAAGGCAGTTTGATCGGCTCTGAGCATTATTCTTTTTCGAATGTTGCCGAAGATGATCCGGAATTACTAGAATCATTCATTTTACAACATTATAAAGAACATCAGGCGATTCCCTCTGAAATCCTGCTCCCCTTCGATCTACATCAAGCTGATGTTCTTTCTGAAATCCTTTACGAAGTACACAAAAAGAAAATCCATATTTTTCATCCCCAAAAAGGAAATAAAAGAGCGTTGGTCGATCTTGCAGTTAAAAATGCAAAAGCCACATTCCAACAAGAAAAAGACCACCAGGAATTAAGAGAGAAAATGCTGATCGATCTTCAAGAGACACTCGGATTAAACCGTTATCCGAAAAGGATTGAATGTTTTGATACGTCGAACATTTCAGGAAGCAATCTCGTTGCTTGCATGGTTGCCTTTACAAACGGAGAAAAAGATCGTAAACGCACCCGCTTGTTCAAAATTAAAAATATCAATCAAGCCGACGATTACGGAGCCTTGCATCAAGTTTTATCCCGCCGTCTCATCCGGGCAAAAGAGGAAGACGATTTGCCGGATCTGATCATTGTGGATGGCGGCAAGGGACAATTGAACGTCGCTTTAGATGTCTTCAAAGAGCTCGATATCGCGACTGTCGACGTCATTTCAATAGCAAAAGAAAAAGGACGGCATGACAAAGGAATGACTGAAGAGCGCATTTTTCTCCCCCATCATAAAGAACCTCTTCAATTTCAACCGAGGTCCCCTCTTCTATTCCTCCTGCAAAAAATCCGGGACGAAGCGCACAGGAAAGCCATCGGGTTCCAACAAGTCCGCCGAAAAAAGAGCTCCCTAGCTAGCTCCCTGGACGAAATCCCAGGAATCGGCGAGATCAAAAGGAAAAGGCTCCTGCGCCATTTCGGCAGCCTCAAACGGATCAAAGAAGCAAGCGAAGAAGAACTGTCGCAGATCAAAGGCCTAACCAAGAAAGACATCAAAACCATTCTAAGTCTTTAATAATCATAAAGTTGAATTTCTATCCTTGTAGAGAAGGATAGAAAATGATATATTTATCCTTATAAAGAAGGATAGCTATGGACATTTTAGAGACTTTACAAGAAGAATTTGAAACGGCTCTCGCCTTAACTGCTAAAAGCGTCCATAGGAATTACAAATTTCCTGAAGCTAAAAATGTCATTAAAGTAGCTGTTGGGATGAGGCGCTCTGGAAAAACCTATTTTTTGTTTCAAACCATCCGTGAATTGTTATCTGAAGGTCTGCCAAAATCCCGGGTTTTGTATCTCAATTTTGAAGATGACAGGATCTTGCCTATCGATCATAAGGCGATGGGAAAAATGATCGATGCCTGGTATACACTCTATCCAGACAATCACAATCATTGTTGCTATCTGTTTTTAGATGAAGTGCAAAATGTGGACGGATGGCCTCTAGTTCTAAGAAGAATTTTAGATACTAAAAACATACAAATTTATGTAACGGGATCTTCCGCGAAATTACTGAGCAAAGAGATTGCATCCTCGCTCAGAGGCCGCTCTTTAGCGATCGAAATTTTACCCTATAGCTATGCAGAATATCTAGATGCTCATCATCTTGAACTTCCTTTAAAACCATTTGGCCAAAAGATGTTAGATCACCATCGGAGCTATTTATTAGAATATTTTCGGATAGGCGGTTTTCCTGGCATTCAATCAATGCCGGCAAATGAACAACTTGAAACCTTGCAGAATTACGTAGAAACAGTCATTTTTAGAGATGTCATTGAGCGTCATCAAATTGGAAATGTAGCGCTATTGAAGTACTTTATCAATTTTTTGCTCAAAAATGTTTCCTCTCCATTTTCAATCAATAAGTTCTACAATGACATCAAAAGCCAAGGACACAAGGCTGCTAAGGATACTTTATATTCTTATCTTTCATATCTTGAAGATGCTTTTCTTATTTTTGCCGTACCCGTCTTTACAGAATCATTGC
>DATIJE010000071.1:0-1549 GCA_035478995.1 Rhabdochlamydiaceae bacterium
CACATGAAGTAGAACTGATCTCTCAAATGGCCAGCTGCTTAAAGCAAAACCCAAACATCTATCTCGTGATCGCAGGCCATTGCGATGAAAGGGCATCGGCCAGTTATAATATGGCCCTTGGCTTGAGAAGAGCCAATTACATCCGCTCTTTTCTGGTAAAACAAGGGGCGGATTTACATCGAATATATACTGTTTCGAGAGGGAAAGAACAACCGATTGCTTTGGGCCACACTCAGGATGACTGGAAAACGAACCGACGCTGTGAATTTAAAATTTATGAAAAGTGATTGATGAGGCAGTTGCAAAGGCCAATTTTTGAATCACTTTGGGTATACGCAAGAGGTCTATTGCTGTTTGCTTTCGCCTCGTGTTCACCCTTGCGCAATTCTCCTCATGATGAAAAACATCAATGGGAATTAAAACTCCACGAAGTCCTTACGAATCTCGATGATTTAAAACACGATATTAATTGCTTTCAAACGGAAATTCAAATCCTTGAAGGAAGGATTAAATATTACGAAAATGCTCTTACAGAATTAAAACAACAAGACATTGAAAAACATCGCAATAAAATTGATCAAATCACACAAGACCTCCATGCTTTAGAAATAAAATGGACCTCCTTTGAGAAGATTCAATCCAATGCGAATAGCGACGTTCAACAATTAGCTTCCCATGCTAATGAAACAACTACCGCTCTTTCTCAATTTAAATGCCATCTTCAAGAGGTCGAACAAGATATTTTATCTCAAAACAGACGATTTGAAGAACTTGCAAAACTGAAAGGCTCGCTTGAGGCTCTGGTGAAATCCTTTCAACCCTCTTTTAAAATCTATAGGGTCCGCGCGGGGGATTCTTTAGAAAAAATCGCAGCTTCCCACCATACAAAAGTAGATAAAATTAAAAAACTCAACGACCTTGAACGCGATCTCATTGTCGTTGATCAGGAACTCAAGATTCCCATAGACTAGTAACCTGAGTTTTGGGTTCATTTCATAGAGCCTTGCCACATCTTTCGGGCAATTTTCGAAGATTTTGACGAGCCCATAGGTGCTTTCTAGCTATTGGGCCCGTCAAAATCTTCGAAAATTCCCTCGAAATCTGCGACAATTCTCTATAAACTGAACCCAAAACTCAGGTTAGTAGTCGATGACTTCTTGCGACGACCCCATTGGCATTTTCCATTCAGGAATCGGCGGACTGACGATCATGAGAGAAATTGTAAAATGCCTCCCTTTCGAAAATATGGTTTATTTTGGAGACACCGCACGGCTTCCCTACGGGGATAAATCTGCTAAAACCATCCTTCGTTATACCTTGGAAAACGTCTCCTTCCTCATCGAACAAAAAATCAAGTTTTTGGTTCTGGCTTGTTTTACCGCATCTTCTTATGCATTAGACGTTCTACAACAAAAACTTTCCATTCCGGTCATCGGGGTGCTTCAAAGCGGATTTGAAGAACTCATGGCCGCGACCGTCTCCAAGCGGGTCGCAATTCTGGGAACCTCCAGCACGATTCAATCGGGGGCGCTTCAATCATTGATTCAAA
>DATIJE010000072.1:0-17123 GCA_035478995.1 Rhabdochlamydiaceae bacterium
AAAAAGAACAGATGGGTTGATCACTTCGCTGAGTCCATCGATGCCCATTTGAAATAAAGCAATGTCATCTGTCGGCCCAAAACGGTTTTTCACAGCCCGCAAAAGACGGTAACCATGTTGACGGTCCCCTTCAAAATCCAACACTGTATCTACAATATGCTCGAGCGCTCTGGGCCCTGCGATCTCGCCAGATTTCGTCACATGGCCGATGAGAAACGTCGAAATCCCGGATCCTTTTGATAGATGCATAAATTCTGTAGCTATTTCCCGGACTTGGGAAACAGAACCCGGCGCTGATGGAATTTCGTTTTTATAGAGAATTTGAATAGAATCCACGATCATGACATCAGGTTTTAATGTATCAGCCTGATGCTTGATATTGGAAAAGAGTGTTTCGTTTAAGAGATAGAGTTTATCTGAACAAATTTTAAGACGGCGGGCCCGCATGGAAGTCTGTTCTACAGATTCTTCGCCGCAGACATAGAGGACGGTCAATCCTTGTTCCGCAAGCGCATGAGCGACTTGCAGCATTAAAGTCGACTTTCCGATTCCGGGATCGCCTCCTATCAATGTCAAAGAACCGGTGACGATTCCTCCGCCCAATAATCTGTCGAATTCCTGCATTTTGGTGGAAGTGCGTGCAAAATCGGTATTGCTTACATCTTTTATTCGGAGGGCCTGTGAAGGCTGCAAGGTTTTTGAATCAAACCTTTTTTGTTTCTCATCGAATTCGATTTCTTGGGAGAATGTATTCCAGGCATTGCAAGTTGAGCAACTGCCCGACCATTTGACCTGTTTATGTCCGCAATCACTGCAACACCAGACGAGCTTTTGCTTTCCCATATTGCTGTATTTAATCGGTTATCGAAAATCAATTCAATCTTTTCAATGCGTCTTCTGCTGCGGCTTGTTCAGCCTGTTTTTTGGAAGATCCTTCCCCTGTTCCGACTTCACTGTCTTCGATCAAAGCGACCACGTGAAAAACCTTGCTATGGTCTGGCCCAGTTTCTTTGATCACCTTATAGACAGGCGGCTTTTGATGCTTCTTTTGAGAATAATCCTGAAGCTCTGCTTTCCAATTGCGCAAAGGCTCATTAAACGCAGCTTCAATTTCTTGATCAAAATGAGACAAGAAGACCCGTTTCGCTTCATTGAGTCCGCCATCGAGATAAATCGCTCCAATAAGAGCTTCGAAAAGGTCCGCCAAAATGGTATCGCGTCCTCTGCCGTCATTCATCCTTTCCCCTTTTCCCAATAAGACGAACTCGGCAATGCCTAGTTTCTGCAAGTATTGGACGCATGAGCTTGCTTCCACAAGATGGGAGCGCAGATGGGACAATTGCCCTTCTGCAAAAGAAGGAAGTTTTTCATAAAGATAATCAGAGATGATCAGTCCCAGGACAGAATCGCCCAGGAACTCCAGCCTTTCATTGTGCTGAGTGACGAGATCGCGGTTCTCGTTGTAAAAAGACCGGTGTACAAAAGCTAGAATCAAAAGACTCTTGTCATTGAACCTGTAGCTTAAACGCTCTTCAATGACAGGAATCTGTTGAACTAGCTCTTGAACAGCATTGTTCAAAAATCCTGTAGTTTTCATAAACTTCTTTTTTTAAATAAGGGTTCATAATGAAATCATAACTGCAAGGCAGATTTATTACTGCTTTTTTATGAACCGGCAGTTTTATCTTTGTTCTCGGTCCCTTTAGTTTCCGCATATTCCTGAGTGCAATTCAAGTTCTCTTCTATTGTGTCGAAGTCTTCTTCAACTTGTTCTGTGAGATTGAATGCGTTGTTTTCGATTTCTTGCTGTTTCGTGAAATTTAAGCTAGGCCTTGGAACAGGTTGTATAGGTTGAAACTGAATAGATGAGCCTTTATCCCTGTCCCAAATTTTGTATTTATAATCAATATCTGCAAGCTCTTCATCGTCTTCATCCGAGATGCTTGCTTCCAAGTCATCTAATTGTGGAATATCATTCTCTATTTTTGGAAGTTTCAAAGATAAATCCAATAGTTCTGGGCTTCTCGACCTCTTATTAGACTTAGATAGAACTGTCTCTGCAACTTGTTGTGTGCTGTTCCGCTCCGGGGATCCCTCTTTTTTTGATTCTTCTACTTTTTCCAAAATTACTTTATTTGGATTATTATTAATAGGTAATGACATATCAACTCCTTTTTATAATACATAATTAAATTAATATATTTATTATAACTTTATATAAATAAAAATACAACCGAATAGTAAAGATTTTTTTAAATTTTATTTGATTCTAAATCATTAATAATGAACCTTTTAAGTTCCCATTAAAAGAAAGTTGAGGATATTGAAATTTTAGGGTACTATTTGGCGCTTCTTTAAGCCTCTAATTTTCAAGGTTGTCCATGGCAAAACTCAACCCGCATTATAAAAGCCTCCGAAGAGAATATATTTTTCCCATTATAGAGAAGAAACTCGCTGAATTAAAACAGCATCGACCCGATGCGTCTATCGTCAATCTTGGTGTCGGAGATATCGCTTTACCTCTTGCCCCTTCTATCATTTCTGCCATTTGCAAAGCGGTCGAAGAAATGGGGAGGCCACAGTCGATCCGAGGATATGGGCCTACGGAAGGGTATCCATTTTTGAGGGAAGCGATCGCAGCCAACGAATATGCTCATCTAGGAATCGGCCCAGACGAGATCTTTATTTCTGAGGGTACAAACAGCGATACTGCCAATATTTTAGAGTTATCTTCTTCATCGAACGTGATAGGCATTCCGGATCCGACCTATCCGGTATATTTGGACAACTGCATCATGGATGGAAGAAAAAATAAAATTATAATGTTGCCCTGTACAGAGGCTTCTGGTTTTTTACCACTTCCTCCTCAAGAACATTGCGATCTGGTTTATTTATGCTCGCCGAGCAATCCGACCGGGGTCGCAATGACAAAAGACCGTCTTGAGCAATGGGTCCGATGGGCACAGAGAGAAAAAGCGATTTTACTGCTCGATAATGCCTATGCTGCCTTTGTCTCCTCTTCCGATGTTCCCCGCAGTATCTTTGAAATCGATGGGGCTAAAGAAGTCGCTATAGAGTTTCGCAGCTTTTCCAAAAGCGCCGGATTCACAGGATTGAGATGCGCCTATACAGTCCTGCCTAAATCTGTGCACCCTGTTTCAGGGAAAAAACCGGCTGCCCTGCACGCGATGTGGGACCGCCGCCAGGCTACGAAGACAAATGGGGTATCTTATCCTATCCAAAAAGGCGCGGAATCTGTATATTCTCCGCAAGGGCAGATAGAGACCAGATCGCAAGTTAAATCTTATCTTCATCAAGCGAAAATTTTACGTGAAGGATTGAAGGCAATGGGGTATCATTGCTGGGGCGGAATGGATTCTCCATATATTTGGTGGAAAACTCCCAATTCCATGAGCTCCTGGAACTTCTTCGATCTTCTCTTGGAAAAATGCCATCTGATTTCCATTCCCGGAAAAGGGTTTGGTGTCCATGGCGAGGGTTATGTACGCCTTTCCGCTTTCACTACAGAAGATAAAGCTGAAGAAGCTCTACAAAGAATAAAAAATAACATATAAAATTTATGCGTTTTGTCACAGCTTCAGACCACCGTTTCTTTTTTACACAACATCGGTTTTTAGAAATCGAAGATCTCATTTCTGTGCAAGAAGCTGAAAAAATCAAGTTGAACGTTCAGGCCATTTTGGAAAAACGGTTAAAAATCGATCCTCTCAAACTGACGCGCGCATCTCCGATTGAACTGTTCAAAGCCGGAAGAGATGTATGGAGGGAAGCTCCTTTTATAAAAAAAGTGATTTCAAAGTCCAAGATCGGGACCATTGCTTCCGAACTCTTCAATGAAACACCGCTGAGGCTTGCCTACGATCAACTTTTTCTCTCAAACAATGTCTCTTCATCTTTCTTTGAAAGGCCATCTGCCTTGCAGCACAACAGCTGTCTGAAAAGGATTGTCGGAGGACTGATGCTCCGTATATCTGATGATCCGATGCCCCTGCCAAAGACCGAAGATTTTTGTCCGTTCCCTCAAAAAATGGGGAGCGGAATATTCCTGAGTCCTGAGATTCAGCTTTCTTTCAAACCCTTTTTCCAAACGTCGAATCATTCTCTTTTACTGATTGTGTACTGTTCCGACAAAACGATTTACACCCTTGAGAAAAACGATCTTTTCACTCATGTCTTGAAAAAACAAGGCTATGTCTTCGGCGATCATCTTAGAAGCACAACTCATCCTATCCTTTATAGATAAAATTCTGCGCAGTTTTTTTGGATTTTGTGATGCAATCATTGACTGACACCCCCGAGAGACAATTACCTAGCCAGGTCATTTGGGGAAACGTATTTTGAAGTCTGGTTTCAATCCCTTCGATCCGTTCAAGATGGCCCACATGATATTGCGGAATCGCGTGAACGAGTCTGTTTATAACTGCAACATCCGGTGAAGATGTAATACCTAGATGTTGTTCGATCTTTTTTGTAACATGGTCAATGGTTGTTTCTCTCCTCATCATGACAGTAAGCCTTGTTTCTGATTTTCTTTGATTTTGCTGAGGGAATACCGACGAATCAAAAATAGTGCCTAAAATATCTTCTTGCTGCGATGAAGGGACGAGGTATCCAAAACCTTTTTTACCCAATACATCTGAGGAATAACCGAGATTGACAACCGTGATCTCATTGGCTTTTATTTCTGAAAACATCGAAGAAAGGTGAGCATCAGATTGAAAAAGCGGTTTCATGACATGTGCAGGAAGAGTGCTAAAAATATGCTCTGCGCAGAAAACCTCTCCTTGAACAGTGTTCACTTCCGACTCAGCCCCTTTGCATCGAATGCTCTCTACTTCCTGATCCAAATGGATTTTTACGCTTAATTTGTCCGTCAGAGATTGGACCAATTGCTGCATCCCTCCTCGAAAGGAAAACAATCCTTTCAAAGGAAGATGGTTGTTCTTTTGGCGGATCATTTCTGAAAAAAAACCCTTGGTCAACGAGCCGTAATTTTTTTCCCATTTTTTTAATGTCGGCAAGCAGGCCTGTGCCGACAATGACCGGATGTCTCCGGCATAAATGCCCAAGAGCACCGGCTCTATTAATTTCTCAGCCACATCGGAATTGAAACGGCGCCGAATGAAGTCCCATACCGATTCATCAGAAGCACATTGAACAGGGATGCACCATTCTTTTAACAGAGCGGGGATCAATCCTTTGGTAAGGAGTGGATTTATTTTTCGAAGACGCCCTTCAACCCATAAGTACCGTGCCTGAGACTGTGGATCGGATGAGATGATTTCTTGTTCCAAGCCAAGTTCGACCGCTAATTGTAACAATTCAGGACATCGAGAAGTTTTGAAGATATGGGGTCCGGTTTCAAAAAGATATCCGGTACTCGTATCTGTACGGATCCATCCGCCCACGTGGTTTGTCTTCTCCACAATGGAAATTTCGATGTCTTTAACAGATTGTTTGAGATACCATGCTAGAGAAAGGCCGGAAATGCCTGCACCCAAAATAAGGACACGCTTTTTTTTCATGGATTAAAGAATGGATCGCAAACAAGAAATTGTCAAATTCTTAAAAACCCTGCGCGAAGAAATCATCCGTGCATTTGAAGCGATGGACGACACCGCCTTTCAAAGGAAACCTTGGCAGCATCACTCCGGAGGCGGAGGTGAAATTGCTATTTTGAGGGGAAAGGTGTTTGAAAAAGCGGCTGTGAACTGGTCCGGCGTCTCGGGAGATCAATTTCCAATGCAAGATGGATCGGGACCATTTTTTGCCACTGGGATCAGTCTCATCACGCATATGCAGAATCCGCATGCCCCGACCGTCCATATGAATATCCGCTTTATAGAAACCGAAAACAAGCATTGGTTCGGTGGAGGATATGATCTCACTCCTATGGGCTTTTTCTATCCTGAAGATACGGAACACTTTCATCAGTCTGCGAAACAAGCCCTCGATCCTTTAGGAAAACACCTTTATCCTTCTTTTTTTCAAAATGCTAAAGAATATTTTTATATTCCTCATCGAAAAAAAGAACGAGGAATAGGCGGTATTTTCTTCGATCACTTCAATACCGGAAATTTTGAAGAAGATTTAAAAATGTGGCAGACTGTAGGAAGTACTTTCTTACAGGCAATCATGCCGATTTACGAAAGGCGCATCGAACAATCCTTTTCACAAGAAGAGAAGGAAAGACAATTGGAAATGCGGGCGCATTATGCAGAATTCAATTTAATGTACGATCGAGGCACCAAATTCGGATTTCAATCAGGAGGCAATCCTGAAGCGATCCTGTGTTCAATGCCTCCTCTTGCTAAATGGTAGTGTCTTTTGGTTTTCTTGTATCGAGTATCTTAATGATAAATTGAAATGCTACGATACTTTCATCGCCTAATTTTTTTTCGAAATTGGCGGCATCATCTTTGCTTATACCGATTTTCTGAGGCATTTCATTGAAATGCTGTATCCATGTTCTTTTGCTTGTTGAAGCCCCTGAACCACTAAAGGTATAATAGGCGATCCCTCTCCCTGCTTCTTGATCGTTTTCGGAGAATAAATCGAGTGGTGCGATTTCCCGATCATACACTTCTTGGACTTTGTATTTGATCTTCTGTCCTCCGAACAAAATCCCTCCATAATTGACAAACATGTGGGCGATCAAAAGTTCGGGATTTGTTTTAGAAATTTCAACGAGATAATTCCCATACTTTTCGACTTCTTCAGTGGCTTTCACTTCCGATGCATTCCAAGCATCGATATCCCGTTTAATAGCTTCGAAACGCCGTATTTCTGGAAGTACAAAATGGCCGTATTTAGTGCCTTGAATTTTCTGTTCCGCTTCTACCAAAGACTTGTGAATACCTTCTAAGTCTTTTAGATATTCCTTAAACTCATCAGGAGTAAATTTCCCAGTGGAAATGCTTCGTGTCAGCGGATGTTCCCTCGCTTCAGCATGGGCCTTTTCCATATAAGCATATGTCTTGTCAAAAAGTGTTTCTTTAGGTTTTTTTTCCATGCCCTCTCTGATTGCTTCAGTTTCTTGAAATTTGGCCTTCGTGGCTTCATGATTCACTTGTGCAGTATCTACGACCTCGACATCGGGAGATTCCGTTTCTTTTATAGAAGATTCGGATTGAAACGACGCTATCTTCCGCCATATTTCCGCAGTTGTTAGATCTTGAACAAAAAAGGTCATACGTTCTCCTGGGTATTTTTAAAAAAAATCTTAAAGTTTAACTATTTTGATGAAGTTGGTAAACAGACATTTCACTTCATTGATGCACGACTCGTGATATTCTTCGAAAGAGTCTGATGGGTGGAACCGCTTATACATCTCATTCAGTTCGAGCCTCCAAATAGTCTCGAATTTAGATGCGTGAATGCCTGGATAGCAAAAGGCGTTATTCCCACGAATGGTCCCCTTTGCACTGATCTTTTCATATGCAGATTGAATTTTATCTTTTAAATCGACCGCATCGTAAAAATGCAGCCAGTATATTGAAAATAGATGAAGGATGAAAAATGCAGGTTTCTCATCTGCAAGCATTAATACATATTGCGCATAGTCATACGCATCCGGAGTCGGGACTTTATCTCCCGCACCCCATGCATCGATATCCTTTTTTAAAGACACTTCTCTCCATAACAGTGGAAAGACGAAATCATCGATCCCTTTTTCAAGCAATTTTAACTGTCCTTCTTGCAAAGCTTTATGGATACAATCAAGGTTTTTTAAATGTTGTCTGTAGCGATCTAGATCGATCTCGCCTTTATGCAATTGTTTGACAAAAGAGAATTGTGCAATTTGATCTAGAAAGTTATCGCTGACATCGCTCATTTGTTTTTTTAATTCTCTTTCTGAACGAGATTGTTCTATGCCTTCCCTGATCTTTTGATTTTCTTCAAATTTATGGGTAGTGGCAGGATGGTTCGTTTGACTCTCTAAGGAAAGATAACTCAGCTTGTCGTATTGTTCTGATAATAGCGGCTCTTTTTCACCCGGACCTGCCTTCTCTAAAAGATAATTGAAACTATAGATCGGCAATTCGTTTATGATTCCCATATGCTTCCTTAAAAATTTATTAATAAATTTTAAAAAGCTGAAAACCTAACAAAGAAAGTGATAGTTGTCAAAAGTTTTTGACCGTGTCGACGAGACATCTGACATTGTCGACGGACGCGTCCGGAAGAACCCCATGGCCTAAATTGACAATGAATCCTGGATCCCCTTGCATGGAATCGAGTAATTTTTGAACTTCAGATTTAACGATATGTTGAGGCGCGTTCATAAGAATGGGGTCTAAATTCCCTTGTACTGCGATATGCGCAGGTACGTATTTACGCAGATCGCATAGGTTCTTTTGCCAATCGAAACTGATGCCCGAAGGGCCGATTGCAGCGAGTTCTTTCGGAAAGAGGCTCGAACCGCGTGCAAAGAGGATAATGGGAATGGAAAAAGGCTTTAAAGCGTCTATCATCTTTTTTAGATATTTTATGGAAAATTGTTCCCGCTGCGCACCGGAAAGAACATTGGCCCAGGAGTCAAAAATCTGGATCGCATGAACACCTGCTTTAATTTGCAGTTTTAAATACTCGATTGAAGCGTTAGCGATTTTATCTAAAAAGAGATGAAATCCATTTGGATCAGTGTACATCCATTGTCTGGTCTTGTTGAGCTCTCCTTTTGCTCCAGGTTCGATCATGTAACTTGCAACCGTAAAAGGACCACCGCAAAAACCGATCAAAGGCACACGCAACTGATTTTTGACCAGCTTGATTGTCGATTCGATATACGCGAATGTTTCATGGATATCGCCGATCTGGAGAGTTTCGACATCCGCTCTTTCCTTAATGGGAATGTCGATTACAGGGCCTTTATTGTCCACGAATTGCACGTTTCTTCCAAATGCCTCTGCGATCACCAGAATATCGGAAAATAAAATGGCAGCGTCCACTCCTAGAAGGTCTATTGGCAAAAGTGTCACTTGAGCAGCTAATTCCGGCTGATGGAATAACTCCCAAAGGGAGTACTTTTGACGGAGGGTACGGTATTCAGGCATGTATCTACCAGCCTGTCTCATCAACCAAACAGGAGGCCTGCCGGAATTACGGCAATGTAACGCCTCGATCAAAAGTGGAGATGATGCATACATTGAAATCACGAGCTCTTCGATCTGGAAAGAAGACGATCTAAAATAGAATCCACTGTGAAGCCGAATTCAGAGGCGAGATCGCCAATTGGGGCCGATTCACCATAAGTTTCTATGCTGATCGATATGCCGTCTAATCCGATCCATTTTTGCCATCCAAAGCTTGTCGCTGCTTCAATGCTCACTCTTTGACCAAGATCTCCTTCCATAATCGATTCTTTATAATCTTCGCTTTGCGCTTCAAAAATTTCCCAGCAAGGCATCGAGACCATGCGGACAGATTTTCCAAGTTTTTCCAAAGCGGAAGCGACATCCAAAGCCAGAGAGACTTCTGAACCTGTCGCAAAAAGAGTGAAATTGGGTGGCGAGGAAGATTCTTTTTTGAGAATGTATGCCCCCTTTCCCACTCCTTTATCGTAAGAGACGTTTGTCTGCTGGAGTTCCGGCAACGCTTGTCTGGAAAGAATAATAGCTGTCGGACCTCTATAGCGGAGAGCGGCAATCCACGACATTTTTACTTCCCAATTGTCCGCAGGACGGATGACCAGCAAAAAAGGCATCGCGCGCAAAGCAGCCAAATGCTCGATCGGCTGATGTGTAGGGCCGTCTTCTCCTAAAAATATGGAATCATGCGTATATTGATAAATCACCTGGATTTTAGATAAAGATGCCAACCGCACAGCATTGCGCATATAATCAGAAAAAGTCAGGAAGGTGCCGATAAATGGAGTGATCATGTCTGTTTGCGCAAGCCCTGACGCAGCAGCAGCCATCGCAAATTCCCTCACTCCGTATTTGATATTTCTACCCGTGAAATTGCCGGGGGTAATCAGAGGAAATTTTTTCATCATCGTGAGATCGGAACCGGACAAATCTGCTGAACCTCCATAGAGCTGAGGCAACAGATCTCCAAGAAGAGTCAAGACCGACTGCGAAGCGTTTCTACCTGCGAGAGGCGTCTTCATTTCAATTTTACGAATTTGCGCTTCAAGATCTTCCGGAAGTTTTTTTTCCACCATTTTCATGAATTCTCGATAAAGATCCGGCTTGGCATCTGCCCAGCTGCGAACCATTTCCTTCCATTTCTGTTCCAAGGCAGCGTCCTTGGAAAGTCTTTTTTCAAAAAAAGTTTGCACCGTCTGCGGAATGTAAAATTCTTCCTCCGGCAGCCCCAAAGCTTCCTTTGTCTCTTTCGCCTCTTCTGCTCCAAGGGGAGAACCATGCACTTTATGCGTTCCTGCTTTATGAGGAGAACCTTTGCCGATGATGGTGTGCATCAGGACGAAGCACGGTTTTTTCTGATTTTTTTGAATCGATGTAAATACCTCTTCCATCGCATCCAGATCATAACCATCGATTTCAAATACGTCCCATCCATAGGCCTGATAACGCATCTTTGTATCTTCGGAACAACATTCCGGCATCAAGCCATCTAATGTCACATTATTGGAATCATAGATCAGAACGAGATTGTCTAGTCCCAAATGTCCTGCAAAAGAAGAGGCTTCGGACGAAATCCCTTCCATGATGCACCCGTCTCCTGCGAGGCAATACACCTTACTGTTGAAGATAGGAAACTCTTCCGAATTGAATTTTTTTTCCAGAATTTTCAGACCGAGAGCTTGTCCGACGGCGTTTCCGATTCCCTGTCCCAAAGGGCCAGTAGTGGCCTCTACTCCATCTGTAATGTGAAATTCCGGGTGCCCTGGAGTTTTAGAATGGATCTGTCTGAAACGCTTGATCTCATCCAAAGAAAGATTGAAACCTGAAAGATGCAGGCATGAATAAAGAAGCATAGACCCATGGCCTGCCGATAAGACAAACCGGTCCCGGTTCAACCATTTGGAATTTTTGGGATTATGCCTGAGCAAACAACCGTATAAGTACGCCCCGAATTCTGCGCATCCCATAGGAAGCCCTGGATGTCCGGAATTCGCCTTTTGTACAGCATCGATCGAAAGCTGGCGAATCGTATTTGCAATCTTGCCCAATTGCTTTTTAAGTTCCGGATCCATAAGTAGTACTCCTCTTTATCTTCTTGGGAGAATATTTTTAACTTTAACTAGATAAAATCGCAAGCCAAAAACCCACCTAAGCCATTGCAGACAAGACCAGAGGCTTTACTTTTGCTTACTGGATCTGATATACTTTTTTAGATAAAAAAGAAGGATCTTATGGTTTCCCAGGAAATCCGGCGCGGATTTATTAAATTTTTTAAAGAAAAGGGGCATGCAGCGATCCCCTCGTCCCCTGTTGTTCCGCACGATGATCCAACTCTTCTTTTCACAAATGCTGGCATGAACCAGTTTAAGGACGTGTTCCTTGGAAAAAGCCGCAGGGATTATAACCGGGCTGTCACTTCACAAAAGTGCATCCGCGTCGGGGGCAAGCACAACGACCTCGACAACGTTGGACACACTTCCCGCCATTTGACTTTTTTTGAAATGCTCGGAAACTTCTCCTTCGGTGATTATTTTAAGGAAAAGGCGATCGAATACGCTTTTGAAGTTTCCACGAAGATTTACGGATTTTCTCCCGAACATATCTGGATCACGGTTTTTGAAAATGATGATGAGGCTTATGAACTGTGGCAAAAGTTCATGCCTGAAAACCGGATCGTGCGCTTGGGTGAAAAAGATAATTTCTGGGCCATGGGAGACACAGGCCCTTGCGGCCCTTGTTCCGAGCTCTACTATGACCGCGGCCCAAAATACGGGACAGCCCCCTCGCCCAAAGAAGACCTCTCGGGCGAAAGATATATGGAATTTTGGAATCTCGTCTTCATGCAATTCAATCGAGATTCTTTAGGGAACATGACCCCTCTTCCAAAACAATCGATCGATACTGGGTCTGGTCTGGAACGGGTCGTGTCGTTAAAAATGGGCGTCGATTCTGTGTTTGCTACGGATGTATTGCGCAGCTTGATCGCTCAAGTTGAAGAAATCTCGGGCAAAAATTATCAGCATGAAGATCCACACTCTGCGCCTGCATATCACGTGATCGCAGACCATGTCCGCGCTCTGGCATTTGCCATTGCGGATGGAGCACAGCCGAGCAATATCGAACGGGGATATGTTCTTCGCAAACTGATCCGTCGGGCAGTGAGATATGGGCGAGGAATTGGAATGATGGACCCGTTTTTGGCAAAGGTCCTTCCAAGGCTCATTGAAATGATGGGTCCAGACTACCCTGAACTTGTTAAATCTCAAGATAGGATCGCAGAAATTCTCACTCTTGAAGAAGAAGGCTTTATCCGCACTTTGAAAAAAGGCGGAAACATTTTGAACAATATCATCGATAAAGCACAAAAAAGTCCTTTAAAACAAATCAGCGGCGCAGAGGCCTTCAAACTTAAAGACACCTACGGATTTCCCTTAGAAGAAATTTTATTGATCGCAAAGGACACGGGGTTGGAAGTCAATCTGGAATCATATCAACTGTTGGAAGAGCAAGCGAAAGAAAAATCCCGCGCTGCAGCTACGACTCATGTACAGGAAGCGGAAGAAAGTCTTTTCAAAAGCTATTTAGAAAAACAGGGTCCATGCAAGTTCACGGGGTACAACATTACCGATGATGAAGGAACAATTACCGGAATCCTGGTCGATGGTCAATTCGTAGACAAGCTGGACGAAGAGCAGGAAGCTTGGATCATCCTTGACCAAACTCCCTTTTACGCTGAAAAAGGAGGACAAGTCGGCGATACCGGCATTCTCTCTTCTCAACATTCCCATTTTCATGTGACGAACTGTATCTCTCCGTTTTCTGAAGTCATTGTGCATGTCGGCAAATTAGAAAAAGGAACTCTGAAAGTTGGAAATAAGGTTTCAGCACACGTCGATACTGAGAGACGGCAGCAAATAGCAAATAATCACACAGCCACTCACTTGCTGCATTGGGTCTTGCAGAAAGTTCTTGGAGAGCACATTCGTCAAGCAGGATCGTTGGTCGATCCAAACAAGCTACGTTTCGATTTCAACCACCACAAGGCCCTGACCCTCGATGAAATCCGTCAGATCGAAACCATGGTCAACGAAAAAATCCGAGAGAACAAAGTGGTGAAGGCTTACGAGCTTTCTTATGAAGAAGCGCAAAAACATCAAGAGATCAAACAATTCTTCGGGGACAAATACGGATCGAAGGTCCGCGTCATCGATATCGATTATTCCAAAGAACTGTGCGGAGGAACGCATACCAGCAATGTGGGAAAAATTGGCTGGTTCCGCATTACAAAAGAAAGCAGCATCGCAGCGGGCGTACGCCGTATCGAAGCAGTCACAGGAAAGGCTGCTGAGACCTTCGTGTACCATACGGAAGATTTAGGTCTTCTAGCCGCAGGCATTTTAAAAACACCCCTATCCAAACTTCCCGAAAAAATTACTTCCCTACTCGAAGAAAACAAGCAGATGACTGTGCAAATCAAAGCCGCAAAACGGATCATGATCAAACAACTGGCGGAAGAACTCTCTTTGCAAGTGATCAAAATCGATTCCATTCCATTTTTATCCGCAAAGGTAGATGTCGACCAGGAAGGACTGCAAATGATCTCTGAAGATTTGATGAACTCTTTGCGATCGCTTGTTTTGATCCTCGCCGTAAAAATGCAAGACAGGGCGCAGTTATTGATCAAAATCAGCCCCGATCTCGTTAAAAAGGGAATCCTTGCGACATCGTTAATCAAGCAAATCGCTCCCGCAATCGGAGGCACAGGAGGAGGAAAAGACGACATCGCTCAAGCCGGAGGTAAACAGCCGGAAGGGATCGATCGAGCTTTTGAAATGGCGAAAAAAATCCTTGCAGAACTGTGAATGCATTAGACTGTTTAAATACTAGCCCTTCATTAGATTTTTTCAGAAAATCTTTAGCGGCCGAACCTTCTCTTCTTATCGAAACGCTCTGGGATGCTCCAAAGGCAGCGTTGATCGGACTCGCTTTGCAAGCCAAAAAAAACATTCTCGTGATTTCAGGAGGGACAAGAGAAAACCGTCTTTTTGACGATCTCGCCTATTTTGGAATACAGGATGTGCTCGAGTTTCCATCCTGGGAAACTCTTCCGGGAGAAGAGATTTTGCCTAGCCCCGATATCGTCGGCAAGCGTTTCGAAACACTGCATAGGCTCTTAGAAAAAAGAAATTCCCATCTTATCCTCTGTCCTCTCCAATCGTGTCTGCAAAAAGTTTTATCTCCAAAGACACTTAAACCGCTTTGTAAATTATTTAGAGTCGGCGATAGCTTCCCTTTTGATCATTTGTCTGAATTTCTCACTTCTTTAGGATATCGAAGAACTCCTGTTGCCGCAGATAAAGGAGAATTCGCACTTAGAGGAGGCATCCTCGATATTTTTCCAACTTCTTCTCCTGATCCATTCCGCATCGATTTTTTTGGAGATGCCATCGATCAAATCCGCAACTATGATCCCATTGGTCAAAAATCCATTTCAAAAAAAGATTCCGCTTTTATTGCTCCAGCATCTGAATTGGAACTATTAAAAAAGGAAACAAATCCTTCCTTTATATTCGACTATCTTGGACCGGACACCTTGGTCATTTTTGATGATCTGCTTGCCCTTGAAGACCGTTATGCCTCTATTAAAGGGATGCCAGGTGCGTCTTCCCGTTTCTTTGCCTCTTTCGAAGAGTTTTTGAAAAAGATCCAATCGATGCAGAAAATATTTTGGACTCATGAGCGTGCTGAAGAACTTTCAGAGGTTCGCATAGAGAAAAAAATAGGGCGGGCATTTTATTCCGGCAAACAACCCCTACAGCCCCTTTCATTCCATATTTTTCAACAACAGATCGACACGAAACGATGGCTTCATCCATTCAGGGAAATCGCCGATTTTTTTTCTCTTTCTGAAGACAAAAGCGCTGCTACGCCTCAAGAAATATTACAAGGGATCAAACGGTTTTCTAAATCCAATTTGGAACTGCGTTTCATCTGTTCTACGGAAACCGAAGAGAAAAATCTAAAAGAGCGGATCAAAGCCGAAGAAGCTGTACTGCCATCGTCAACTTCATTCGACAGAGGTTATCTGTCCAGCGGATTTGCCGTAGAAGACAGGCATTTCGCTCTGATTCCCATGACCGAATTTACGCATAGGTACAGGACCCGAAGACAAAAATGGCGCAACACCTATCACACCCCAGCTTCAGATTTCCATGAACTTGCCACCGGCGACATCGTCGTCCATTTTCATAACGGCATTGGAAGATATCTCGGAATCGAAAAAAAACTGAACCACGTCGGCACACCAACCGAATTTCTGGTCATCGAATATGCTGAAGAAAGTAAGCTGTATGTTCCAGTCTCCCAATCTCATCTCGTCAGCCGTTATATCGGCTCCAAAGAAGAAATTCCCACATTCAGCACTCTTGGAACACAAAAATGGCAGCGGACCAAGCTGCATGCCCAAAAGGCCATCATCGGTTACGCACAGGACTTATTGCGCATGAGCGCTGAGCGCACATTGAAAGGCGGCTTTGCATTTCCTCCCGATGGAGAAGAATTGGAAGCTTTCGAACAAGATTTTCCCTTTATTGAAACGGAAGACCAGCTTCAGGCCATCGCAGACGCAAAAAAAGACATGCTTTCTCCAAATGCTATGGACCGGCTGATCTGCGGAGATGTCGGATACGGTAAGACCGAAGTCGCCATGCGGGCGGCGTTTAAAGCAGTCGCTGATGGAAAAAAACAAGTCGCAGTGCTTGTGCCGACAACGATTCTCGCTATGCAGCATTACGAATCCTTTCGCGACCGGATGGCTAATTTCCCAATCAACATTGGGATCGTCTCCCGTTTTTGCTCTTCAAAAGAAATTAAAGACACTCTTCAAAAGACCGCTGATGGTTCGATCGATATTCTGATCGGCACGCACAGACTGATCAGCAAAGATGTCGTCTTCAAAGATCTCGGCCTGATTGTCATCGATGAAGAACAGCGATTTGGCGTGAGAGCGAAAGAACACCTGAAAGCTTTAAAATCAGGAGTCGATTGCTTAACTTTGTCCGCAACACCGATTCCCAGAACACTCTATCTTTCATTGATCGGTGCCCGGTCCATCTCAGTCATCAACACTCCTCCACAAGACCGCTTGCCCATCAAGACGATCATTTCTGAACGGGATCCCCATGTCGTCCAAAATGCCTTGCTAAGAGAACTTGCACGCGATGGACAGGCATTTTTTATCCATAACCGTGTAGACAGTATCTTTTTAGTCACAGAGGAAATTCAAAAGCTCCTTCCGGAAGCCCGAATTGTGACAGGACATGGACAAATGTCGCCCGACGAAATCGATACCGTCTTCCATGCCTTCAAGAATGGAGATGCCGATATCCTCGTTGCCACTACCATTGTAGAAAACGGGATCGACATTTCCAATGCCAACACCATCCTCATCGACCGTTCCGACCAATTTGGACTTGCAGACCTTTATCAATTGCGAGGTCGGGTCGGCAGATGGAACAAACCCGCCTATGCCTATTTTCTAACTCCTCCGAAAAGACAGCTTCCCGAACTGACTCGGAAACGGCTGCATGCCATGCTCGAATCTGCCGGATATGGCGGTGGAATGAAAATCGCCATGAGGGATTTGGAGATCAGAGGAGCGGGCGATATTTTAGGGACCCAACAGTCGGGTCAAATCTCCGCGATCGGTTTCCATCTCTATTGCAAACTGCTTAAAAAGACCGTCGATTCCATGCAGAAAAAGACGGTGCCGACCTTCACAGAAGTGAAAATGGAATTTTCGTATGATGCGCGTCTTCCTGAAGAATACATCAATGAGAGCAGCCTCAGGCTAGAACTCTATCATCGTCTCGGAGATACCTCCACTTCTGCAGAAGTGGACGCCATTTTAGAAGAGATGAAAGACCGTTTCGGAGATCCCCCTGAGCAAGTCATCTGGCTTTACCATCTGACCCGTTTGCGTGTGTTTGCAGCCATGCATCATTTTACATTGAT
>DATIJE010000073.1:0-3808 GCA_035478995.1 Rhabdochlamydiaceae bacterium
CAGTTTTTGCAATTACAACTCCTGCAACTAAAGACATATTTACTCCTAAGATTTTAATAAAAACTAGTCGGAGCAAGATAGCAAGAAAGTGGATATAAAAACAGAAAAAATGGACAATTTCAGATTTTTGGTTTTTCTCTATCGGCAAGATGTCTGTTAGCCCTTTCGACCCTGCCTTCGAGAGTCATCGGATAAAAAGGAGTGTCCATAAAAACTGATCCTTTAAGGAACATAGTCATGATTACATCATCGTTGTATTTATAAATGAATTCATCTCTGTCGATTATTTGCATTTGGAGATTTCTTCGAAATAGCATGATTTCGCCTTTATCACTCAACTCCAAAGCAGTTTGTTCAGCTCGTTTCTCAGACAGGTAATCGATCACTCGATAGGCTACATACCCTACGGCAAAGGATGCAGCAGATCTGCCGGCCGTTCTCATCATTGGCCTTGAGACATCCTTTTGTGCCATTGCGAGAGGAGAAATCCATTTGGAAGTCATGTAATAGGAAATAGCAAACGCTAAAGGATTGCTGAGATGATCGTTATTTTGAATTCGGGTCAGTTCTTTTCTTACAAAAATCTCTCCGCCTTTAAGAGGATTTCCATATGCATCGTTGAGATCATAAGGATAAAAAATGGCTCCCATCCCGAGAAGGTCTGCTCCAACACTCTTAATGTAACCATGAGCTACGGAAATACGATTGTTCATGTTCATTTGCCTAGCTAGTTCGTTGACTTTTTCTTCAGTAATCCGATGACCAGCTTTTGGTTCTTCTTTAGCAGCTAATCGAGGTCCAAGGATGTTATCTAAAAGAGCACGTGCTGTCACAAGTGTTAGAACAAAAGACATACTTATCTCCTAAAATTTTTATAATAATAATGCTGCACAAATTCTAATCACAATTCGTAAGGACTGAAAGGAAGTTTCCGAGAATATCCATAAAATGACTGTCTAGTTATTTGTCGTTGAAGCCCAAAGGACTGATTTTTACTGTCCTCTTTGATCGCTTCAAGATATACCCTAGATATTTTTGACGCTTGATGTATCTCATCTACGATCGTGAACCGCTTGTCTTGCAGTTTTTGCGGCTCTAAAGGAGTGTTTTTTTCTACAACACACTCACTATTATTTTTTTGGGATGCATATTTTGCAGCTTGTTGTTTTACAAATACCCATGGGTTTGGCTGAACGTAGGTTGAAAGAGTTAATGCAGACATGATTGTACCTATTTAAAGAAAAAATAGGATGGGGAGAGTACATAGGATAAAAAATACAATCAACTTTTTTATCAAGTATAGTCAGGCAGTCTTGTTTTTTCTTCTTGAAGATCTATCAAGTTTTTTAATGGTTTGTTTTTTTCAGGGTATTTGATGCGGAGGTGGTTGGTCACTAGAAGTGTTTTGATGATGGTCTTTTTGACGGTTCCGAGCTCTTCGAAGGTCAATTTGCATTCTTCGAACTGGCCGTCTTCGGCTTTTTCATCGACCAATTTACTGACCATGTCTGTGACGTTCTGTTCGCTCATCTCTTCCATGGAACGGGAAGCCGCCTCGACGATGTCTGCGATCATGATGATCGCGGATTCTTTGCTATGCGGCTTTGGACCGTGGTAGCGGAACTTCTTCTCATCGACCAGGGAAATATCTCCTCCCATCTGCTCTACCTGTTTCCGATAAAAATAATAGACTAGAGCAGTTCCATGATGTTCCCGGATGATGTCGATGAAGTTTTGGGGAAGGCCATGTTTGCGGGCGAGTTGTTCCCCTTCCGAGACATGCGCGATGATCACCTGTGTAGATTCAAGAGGCGTGAGGAGCTGGTGGATATTGAATCCGCCTAACTGATTTTCCGTGAAATAATGAGGGTTAAACAGTTTTCCAATATCGTGGTATAAAGTCGATACGCGGCAAAAAAGTCCATTTGCACCAATCGCCCTCGCTGCGGATTCTGAAAGGTTTCCAACCACCAGGCTATGTTGGTACGTTCCGGGAGCTTCTACGCTGAGGCGGCGTAAAAGTTCGTTGTTGGGATCCATATATTCCATCAAGGACATATCCGTCATGACGTGGAAAATGGACTCGAGGATCGGCAGCAGGCCCACGATCAATATGGCGGTGAATGTCACAAAGATCAAGGTGCTGACCAGATCGGTCATCAAATTTAAATACCAGAAATCGTTCGAAATGAGATTGAAGGCGATGATCACCGGCACACAACTCAGCCAGACTTTGGCGCACACTCTGAACACTTCCTTCCGTTTGTGCATGGATCGGGCGCACAAGATCGCAACTAGCGCTGCGATCAAATTGATCACTAAAAACCGGTCGTGGTTTACAGCCAAAGAAATCCCAATCGTCACTGCCAAAAATCCTGAAGTGAACAAAGCCGCCTGCGGACTGATCAAAACGCATACGATAATGCTCGCGAAGGGAATGAAAATGGGATAGCGGACGACGTCGATCAAATTGCTGGTCTTATTGATTAAAAAATATTCTGTAAACTTGGAGAGGAACATCGTCAAGATCGCGATTGTGACAAGCAGCGTTAGCTTGCTCACCGACTCTAGCAGATCGCGATGGTTGATCCTCAAATAGATCACGCATAAGGAGGTGATGATCAATGCAAGAAGGAAGCTGCCCACCATGGTCATAGGCGCCCATACATTGCGCGCTTCGCTCAATGCGCTTTTCATCGCTTTCATCATCGCGATGTGCCTTGCGGACACCGTTTCGCCTGGGTAAATGATCACTGTCCCCGCATCGATCCTGGTATATTTTGTCGCAACCCTGGATTCTACCCGATCGCGCAGAGCCCGTTCCTTAGAGCGGTCTTCCTGCAAGGTCCAGGACGGATCGGTAAAATAATTCACAATATAATCGATCGATTCGGAGTGGAATGTTCCCGATTCTCTAAGATCTTTTCGAACGGTTTCCCAAAATCCTTCCGGGACCGAGACCAACTCATTTGAACGGGAAGGTGTAAAGACAAAGACTCTTTCGACAGGGACACGCAGGGTCTTCATTTTTTGAAACGTCCGTGAATCCGTAAAGCGGCATTGGGATAAAAGATCTACCAATTGCTCGGACTCATTATAGACTTCATCAAAAGTAGAGTGGTGCAATTCTTGGCGCCAATGCTGATTTTTAACCATGTCATTTTCTAATGACTGGCGCCTCTTTTCCAATTTCTTGTCATCGAATTTATAGATTTGGCCGATATCGTAAACCGCTTCCTGCTTGAGTGTTTTGGTGGCATCATCATCGGGAAAATCAAAGTCCACTTGGGCGATGACATACTGCTCAGCGGTTGAATTTAAATCCAGGATGGGAACGCGTACTTCGCGGAAATGTAAAAAAGCAGTGAGCGAGATCAGAAAGATCCATCCGATCACAAGACGTTTGCCTAAAGGCGCTCCACCGAGCAAGGCGCGCCATTTGTCCTTGCATTTTTTTTTCTTTGAATTTTGTGAAAGAGACTCATTCATGAACATATGTTAACAAACAGTGATTAATTCATCTCTGGATTTTGTTAAACATATCAATTTCAATTTTAAAATGTACTGTTTTTTGTTCTTTTGGATTTATCGCGCTTACCTTATACTTTATTTTATTATAGAGGGTTGAGATGAAGGAAATGTATCAGATCATTCCGCGCAAGTATAGGCCTCAAACTTTTGGAAGCATTGTGGGCCAGGAAGCGATTGTCACAACATTAAAAAACAGTCTGCGCTCCAGGCGTCTTGCCCATGCCTATCTTTTTTGCGGATCAAGAGGGACCGGTAAGACCACTCTGGCCCGGATTTT
>DATIJE010000074.1:0-24152 GCA_035478995.1 Rhabdochlamydiaceae bacterium
ACTAAGTCCAAATTCTGAAACTGTGTTTATAAGAAAAGAAGACATGTTGTTTTACCCTTTTTTAATCGAATTTTGGAGATAGTTGTTTCTATACTCGGATTGTTTGAGATTCTCAACGATGCAATCCTTCATCTCATCTGACGTAAAAGAGTTCGCTAACTCCTCGGAAGCATTTTTTAAAGGAGCGTTTTTAGATAAAAGCTGCATTATTTTAATAAATAGCATTGCAACATCTGTGCTGTTCGATTGTTGATGTTGAGATAATATGTTATCAAATTGTTCGCATAAAGGATCTATTTCAGCGTGTATGTCTGCCATTATCTTTTGTAATCCTCTAATAGAGTCGGTCTTGTTTTTTTCTTTTAATTTAAGAATATCTATTAAAATTTGCTCTGTAACTAATTCAGGTTTGATCTTATATACATCCAATTGTTTTATTTCTTCGGTGAATGTACATAATGCACAATAACCTTTAAAAAATACTATTTGGGAAGAATGATCCTTGTCTTTATTTCTATATCCTGTTGAAATTCCTTCTAATTTGCCTTTGTTTATCCTCGTAACTGCTTTCTTAAGCTCTTCAAAATTTTTGTGCCGAAATACTTTATTCAAGTAATCACATGATTCTAAATCTTCTATTGTAACAGTAATATCATTCACTTCTTTAATTTCTTTTAAATATGAGGCGTATGCTTCCGTCTGATGTCTTTCCTGAATCAAGATTTCAAGTTTTTCTGTCGCTTTAGAATACTTGCTAATGTCGTATTTGAAATCAAAGGTGTTCTTGGCAAAATCTAACAGGTCTAAAATTCTCTCATTCTCAGCTGAATGAAGGAATTGATTGTTTTTACACATCAATGCCCACTTATTAAGACGTTTTGTCAGTGCTTCACAAAACCACTCTTTATCTTCGTATGATAGTTGTCCTTTTTTTGAGATTTCATGAAGAACATCAAGTTTTCTAAAGATAGAGAATCTTTTATTTTCTTTTACAGAATAAAGTAACAATTCAGATACGCGGGGATCTGTTGGGGTTGGGTTTGATAATAAATTATCCTTCGATAAAACTTGCATAATTTGGACGAATCGCAACGCAACATTTCCAGATTTTACAGTACAATTTCCTGATGTTTGTTTTTTATTTTGAATTTCTCGATAATTGAATAAACCACATAATGGATCTTTGTCTGCCTCTAAAGTTTGTAGTATTTCTTTTATTTTTTTATTGCAGTCTTCTTTTCCCATTTTATGCAAGTCTCTTATGTCCCTTAAAATCTCATCGGACATTTTCTGAGGATTAATTTTATAGACATCGAGTCTACGTATACCTGTACTATCAATCGGAATGTGATAACTGTTGCACAAAGCCAGATAACCCTTCCAAAATACGAATTGAAAAGCGTGGGTGCTATAACCGGTTGGAATTCCTTGTAGGCCTTCATTATTGATATTTGTAACTGCCGCACTTATAATGTCCGGTGTCCTCTCCTGATCATAATGAAGAAGATTGACTTTACTTAAGAAATCGATTGCTTGGTCTTCTGTCATTTCTTCCACTGACTTATATTCGATTTCATTTAAATATTTTTTATACGATTCAAATTGTTGTTCTTGCATGCTCAAAGATGAATACATGCCTCCTTTCTTAATTTCATAACCTCTGAATGTTGCTGTTCCTTTAAGAGAAAGAATGTTGAATGCTTTTTTTCTCAGGGCGTATAAACGTTTGAAAGCTTTTACTTCTTTTTTTCTTTTTTCATCAAGAGAAAGGGATGGCCAGCTCTGACCCTTTTGGCTAAACACTTTGTGTAAACCAGTATCAATAATTTCCAGTTTTGATTTAGGCATACATTCAATTGCATCATAATACAAAATCAAATCAATAGGAGAACAAATACTAGTTTCCTTAAATGGATCAGCGCCGCAATCGATGAGCTTAGCCGCTGTTTTGTAATTCTTGTATATTAATGCGACTTGTAAGGCTGTCCTGTCCACGTATGAGGCTGTCTCGCTATCGTATACTTTATATACTTTGTTAATGGTCTCTTTAGAAAAAAGAGGGACCAAATAACTAAAACCCCATCCTGAAACTTGATTTAAAAGAAAAGAAGACATATTAGTATTAATTGTTAATTTTAATATTTAAATTATATCATATTTTAAATTAATAAAGATAAGTTTTTAATATTACTTCTTAAATAATTATAACTAAAAGACATATATTCAGATTTTTTTATAAACCTCTCATAATCATAGTGTTAAAATTTTCGGTATTCTTCGTGATTTATCTTTATTGCGGATTGGCCTATGATCGTCCTATTTTTGAAAGAGAAGAAACGATGGATCAGCATCTTAAACTAGCGATCGTAGGAAGGCCGAATGTAGGCAAGTCCGCATTGTTCAATCGGATATGCAAAAAAAAGATCGCAATTGTCGATGAGGCCGAAGGGGTGACCCGAGACCGCCTATATGCCGAAGCGGAATGTTTCGGACGGACTTTTCAAGTGATCGATACGGGCGGTATCGACTCGCAGTCGAAACTTCCTTTTCAGGAAGAGGTGAGAAGGCAGGCTGAAATCGCAATTGTCGAAGCGGACGTGCTCGTCATGGTTGTCGATGCCAAGATCGGGATTACGACCTTGGATGAGCAGGTTGCTTCCATGCTTTTGCGGGTGAAAAAACCGGTCTGTCTTGCTGTGAATAAAATAGATGACTTTAGTCAGCACTATTTACTCCATCAGTTCTATGGACTTGGAATCGATCGCATCGTAGCTGTTTCGGCAGCTCATGGATTCCAAATTGCCGAACTTTTAGAAACGGCTTTTGAAGGTCTGGTTTTTCCTTCTGAACAAAGTGAAAAAGAGACTTCCATTAACGTGGCCATCGTCGGCCGGCCAAATGTCGGCAAATCCACTCTTGTCAACCATTTGATGCAAGAAGATCGGTGCGTTGTGAGCCCTATTGCCGGAACTACGCGCGATAGCATCGATGTGCAATTTGAAGCTGATGGCACGTTGTTTACGCTGATCGATACCGCGGGTATCCGGCGCAAAAAATCGGAGCATGAAGTGGTCGATAAATTTGCAGCCATACGCACTGAAAGGGCCATCGAGCGTTCAGATATCTGCGTGTTAATGGTAGAGGCGCAGTCTGGATTGACGGCCCAAGAAAAGGGGATTGCCCGTCAAATCGAGGAATCGGGCAAGGGATGCATCCTTTTGTTTAACAAGTGGGACTTAGTGAAAGGGTTTCGGATGGAGCATTGTTTGAAGACGATCAGGGAACAGGTTCCTTTTTTAAGCCATTGTCCAGCCCTTTTTGTTTCAGCCAAAACGGGTAGAAATCTCGATGATCTATTTCGTCTTTTGAAAGAAGTGCACACCCAGCAGACCCGCCGTATTACGACAGGCCAATTGAACAAGTTCATCGAAAAGGTTCTGCAAAAATACCATCCCCCGATGCTTCAGGGCAAACGGCTGAGGATCTATTACATGGCGCAGGTCGATGTGCATCCTCCGAAATTTGTCTTATTCGTCAATCATCCTGAATTGATGTGTGAAACTTATAAAAAATATATCATCAATCAATTCCGTGAAGAATATGGATTTCAGGGTGTGCCGTTGATCTTTGTACTAAAAGGCAGGCAGACTAAAGAAGAAGCTGCGAATAGAAGACATGAAGCCGCTGAGGAAGAAGAATGTGTCGAGGAGGAAGAATGTTTGCAGTAATTTATCAAGGATACACTAAATCCGGCCGAGAACAAGACTATCAGATTCTATGGAATAAAATTGCGAATTACTTTGTTGAAAGACGAGGTGCCATCGGATCTTATTTGCATCGTTCGTCTGATGGAATGTGGGTGGCCTATTCTCGATGGCCTGATAAAGCCACTCGGGATGCATCCTGGCCTGGCGAGAATGCTCCATCCAATGAATTGCCGGAAGACATTCGAAAAGCGATTTCAGAGATTAAAGATTGTATTGATCCAGATCGCAAAATCTCCGAAATCTGCTTAACAGTTGTCGAACATGTTGGATCAAGACCAGTCTAGAATGACTTTGCCCGATTGTCCTTGCCGCATGACATCAAATGCCTTTTGAAAGTCTTTTGCTTTGAATTCATGTGTAACGACAGAGGAAATATCAAGGCCGCTTTGGAGCATGCTGATCGTTTTGTACCAGGTTTCAAACATCTCTCTTCCATAGATTCCTTTCAAGATCAGCCCTTTAAAAATAACCTTGGTCCAATCGATGCCGGCTTTGTCTGGTAAAATGCCAAGAAGTGCGATTTTTCCTCCGTTGTTCATCGCGTCGATCATTTGATTGAATGCATGGGGATTTCCCGACATTTCCAATCCTACATCAAAGCCCTCGAGCATACCTAGATTCTTCATCACGCTTCCTAAATCTTCCTTAGAAACATCGACAGGTATTGCTGCGCCCATTTTCTTTACAAGGTCGAGACGGTATGGATTCATATCAGTGATGACGATATGACGGGCTCCGGCATGCTGTGCAATCGCAGCTCCCATGATGCCGATCGGTCCGGCGCCTGTGATCAAGACATCTTCCCCGATCAAGTCGAATGATAATGCAGTGTGCACCGCATTTCCCAGGGGATCTAAAAAAGCGGCAATGTTATCGGGAATTTCTTTGGGAACAGCGATGACATTTACAGCGGGCATGGACAGATATTCCGCAAAGCATCCAGTTCGGTTGACACCGATGCCATAAGTATTTCGGCATAGATGCCGTTTACCTGCACGGCAGTTGCGGCAAACCCCGCAAGTGATGTGCCCTTCTCCGGAGACTCGGTCTCCTTTTTTGAAGCCCTGTACCTCGCTGCCGATTTTTTCTATCGTTCCTACAAATTCATGCCCGACAGTCATCGGAACAGGAATCGTATTTTGCGCCCATTCGTCCCAATTGTAAATATGGACATCTGTTCCGCAGAGAGCGGTTTTTTTGATTTTGATTAAAACATCATTGGGCCCAATTTCAGGAATAGGGGCATCATACATCCATATTCCTTCTTCTCCCTTTAATTTTCCTAATGCTTGCATGTAAGACCTCGGATTATACCTAATTCTCGGCCGGCCTTTTCAAATGCGTGGATGGCGCGGTCTAAATCCTCTTGATTGTGGCCTGCGGAAATTTGTGTCCTGATGCGGGCCTGTCCTTTTGGGACAACAGGATAGGAGAATCCGATCACGTAGATCCCTTCTTCCAGGAGTTTATCCGCCATCTGGCCAGCGAGCTTTGCATCTCCGAGCATCACAGGAATGATGGGATGGACGCCGGGCACTAAATGAAAGCCCAGATTTTCCATCGCGCTGCGGAAATATCGCGTATTGTGAAACAGTTTCTTTATCAAATGATCACTGGATTCCAGTATATCCAGAACTTTTAAAGATGTCGCTGTGATTGCCGGCACTAAAGTATTGGAGAAAAGATACGGCCTGGACCTTTGCCGGAGCAACTCGATGATTTCCTTCCGTCCGCTTGTATAACCGCCGGAAGCTCCGCCTAATGCTTTGCCGAGTGTTCCTGTGATGATATCGATTCGTCCCATGACACCGCAATGTTCATGCGTTCCACGTCCTTTTTCTCCCATAAATCCTGCGGCATGGCAGTCATCGACCATGACAAGAGCGTCGTATTTATCTGCCAGCCTGCAGATTTCTTTGAGGTTGGCAATGATCCCATCCATGGAAAATACGCCATCGGTGGCAATCATGCGAAAACGACAGTCCTGCGCTTCTTTGAGTTTTGTTTCCAAATCGGCCATGTCATTATTGTGATAGCGAAAACGCTTGGCTTTGCAGAGCCGTATCCCATCGATGATGCTCGCATGGTTCAAAGAGTCGCTGATAATCGCATCGGCTTCGGTCAACAAGGTTTCAAACAGTCCGCCATTGGCATCGAAGCAGGAAGAATAAAGAATGGTATCCTCTGTTCCTAAAAAGCGGCTCAACCGGGATTCCAATTCTTTGTGGATATCAAGCGTGCCGCAGATAAAGCGAACGGAGGCCATGCCGAAGCCGTATTCTGCCACGGATTTTTCAGCTTCTTTGACGAGATCAGGATGATTGGCAAGACCTAAATAGTTATTCGCACAGAAATTCAAGACTTCTTTTCCAGGACCATTCTGCACTTTAATTTTTGCCTGTTGGGGAGAGGTGATGATTCTTTCTTTTTTGTAGAGGCCGCCTTCTTTGATTTCTTCCAGTTGCGTGTTCAAATGTTTAAAAAACTCTGATCTCATATTCGTTCCACAGTTAAAAATTACGCGTACAAGTATTCACGATCCCCATTTATCTTCAACAGAAAATTCTCCAAAAAATCCTGTAATTAAAATTAAAGATTCAAGAGGCGTGGATAGACATGTCGGGTAACATGCGGCGCGCCCATGTTCCCAGCGACCCTCTTGAGCTTCGATCCGCTTCGCCAAATCGAGTCCTCGTCAGGGATCTGTGCAGAGCACTATCTCCCGCGCCCTGCAGGCTCTCCTGCGGTTCGATTTTGCTTTGCGCCTTGAATCCGCCGGCTGCTCGTGCGCTTACTTCCCAAGCTTGTCAGCTTGGGTCCCTTCTCACGTCCCTTCGCAGTACCCCGTTATATGGAACTGCGGCGCGACGTGGGAGGGCCCCGAACCGGCAGGTTTGGGAAGGAACGCGCGTTGCAGCCGATGGCTTCGAGGCGCAAAGCAAAATCGAACCGCAGGCAAGCCGTAAGGCGTGGGAGATAGTGCTCTGCACAGATCCCTGACGAGGACTCGATTTGGCGAAGCGGATCGAAGCTCAAGGAGGTCGCGGGAGACATGGGCTTGCCGCATGTCATCCGACATGTCTATACTCGCCTTTCAAACTTTATTAAAAGAATTGTTTTTAATGATTTATTTCGGTGGGGGGTCCCATTTGTAGATTTTGCCGTCGATTTCAGTGGTTTGATATACCCAGTCGTCGTCGTTCTCGCGGAGAAGCCGGTCGCATCCGAGCACAAAGCCTTTGATGAAGCCATGTCTGCGTATGGCCCAGAGCATGTACCGTGAGGAAGTGGGCCGGAAATGACTTCTCGGGCCATCCGCTTGTGAAAGGACATTTTGATGGAACAAGATGAGTTTTTCGGCGATATATCCCATCGGCGAGAGGGAATAGGTTACTTCTTCCGTTTCTTTTTTGTATTTGAGATCGGAATCTTTGCCCCAAGGTTCCCAAAAACCGGGTGCAGCATGAGAACAAATGGGAATGATAATGAGAAACAGAATTTTAAAACGCATATTTCAGCATTAAGACCGGGAACAATTGATGTTGATTCATTACGGGAGTTACTGTTCTTTCATACAATCTTTCATTGTAGTACTTCGCTTCCAGCCCTCCGCCGTAGATCCCGCCGAAATACCAACCTGCTTCAAAACTTGTAAAGATGACACCGGCAGCGATGTCTCCGCGGTGGAAAAAATGATAAGAGGCAGCGATGAACAGTCCATTCAACAATAAGGCTGTGACTCCCGACTGCTTTTGTCCCACATAAAAATAACCCGCACCGGGGAGAACGGCATTCAAAGCCTGTGTCGTGCCTATGGATTTTTTTTGTTGAGTATAGTTGTGAAGCAGGTCGTCCAGATATTTTTCCTGAGGATGGGATTGAGAATAAGCTTCGATGGCGGGGATGTCGCCTTTAACAAGAATGGTTGATTCGGTGAGTTTTGTCCCGGTCTCCGGATACAGTTGTTTGATCAGTTCGAGGAAGCCTTGGGCTTTTTGGTCTTCGTTCATTTGAAGATAGCAATCATACATGATCACTAATAAGTCCTCTAACGCCGGGAAGCTCTGGTCGACTAGGCGCAAATTGCTGTTTTCAAAGGTTTCGATAGCATCGCTGTACTTCTTCCCAAAGTAGTAGCACAAAAGAATATCGTATTCGATTTCGAGCTTCCTTTCGTTTTCTTCGGCAGGAGCTAGAATTTCAGCACGTTTAAAAGCGGTCATTGCTTGATACAGGTCGAGCTGATGCGCAAACGCGATGCCGATCTGATATTCTCTTCCCCATAGTTGTTCCTTTTCAGGTTCGGTCAGAGGTTTGAAGGGAGAAGGGAGGTTTTTGAGATAACGGTCTTGAACGGCGTAATTGATTTTTGGCTCCAAATCATCGGGAACGCGATGACACGCGGTCAATAACAAGAGGGCAGCAAGGATATATATCTTATTCTTCATCTTCAGGTGTTTTTACCCAATCGATTCCTTCGTCAATCTCTTCTTTGAGGATCGGCAATTTTGCGACCTCTCTGAAAAGAGCCTCTTGATTTTCGGTGATTTGACGATATTCTTCAACGGAATTTACGATGTGGGGACGAATAAACATGATGAGATTGGACCTGGAGTCCGTTCTGTTGTTTTGACTAAAGAATGCGCCGATGACAGGCAGTCCGCCAAGACAGGGTATCCCTTGTCTATTATGAATTTTTGAATCTTGCAGCATGCCGCTCAAGGCCAGGAAGTGTTTATCAGGTACATGTACTCGTGTGTTCATGTTCGTATGAGACGTTTGAATACCTTGAATTTGCACATTCTGACTGCCAACAGAGGTCGTTGTATTATTGATTTGCTGTGAGATATCGACGGTGATGTCCAATGTGATGATTTCCCCATTGCCCAAAACGGGAGTAATGCCGAGATTGAAGCCGATATCCCGATATTCGATGTTAGCGGTGGTGGCGGTTGTGGTACCTCCTCCGGTATTTTGAACGGTAGAACTTCCAAAAGGAATATTTTGTCCGACGAAAAACGTCGAATTGTTGCCGTCCTGCGTGATGATTTTCGGGTTTATGACGATATTGCTGTCACTGTCCGATTCTAATGCGGTTACTAGCGAACCTAGAGAAATAAATGACCGCCCTTTGTGCATGATGATATCGCCGATCACGCCTAAATCGAAACCGGGCTGGAATGGGATGTCAGGCCCTGGAGTTGGACCTGCAGCCATTGGAAAACGGGTGCCGCTAATGTTTGATAAATTCGGAGTTAAATTGTTAATCGACGATCCGCCGGTGTTAGAAAAATTCGCAGGGAACAGTCCGCTTTGCCCTGCGACTTTGGTCATATATTGGAGTTGGCCTCCCCATTGCAGACCAAAATTTTGGATGTTGCTCAAACCGGTCTCGATGACAAGCACTTCTATGAAGACCTGGCGGAGAGGAACATCGAGATTTTGGATCAGGTCCCTCAAACGGGGCAAGGTTTCCTGTTCACCGGTTGCGATCAAAGAATTCGTAATGTTGATCCATTGCAGCGAGTTGATCGCATCGATCAGGGTTTGGTTGCTTGCCGCATTTGCTTTTTCCAGGCTGGCCGCGACTTGTTTCAAAGCGTTTTGAATTTCGCTTCCTTGATGGTACTGCAGTTTATAGATCAAGAAATTGGTATTGGCGATCTTTTCGATCGATGGAACTTCTTCCTCTTGCACTTGCCGCGCCACATCGAACCTTGCAAGGAGGTCTTGCACTTTGTTGATCGATTTTTGGTCTCCCGATACCAAAAGGGAGCATGTCTTTTCAATCCATTTTAAGGTGTTGATCGTTTCAAAAAGACCTGTGTCCTGTACTCCTGAATTGATCAAATTTTGTTCGAAATCGTGCAGGATTCCGATGAGTTCTGGGCCGCTCACATGCTGGGGCGAATAGATAATGAATGTAGCCGGTTCTTCACGAACGGGGGCACCGGCGGTTCCAGCGCCAGGGAGATCAAATTTTTTCGCCAGTTCTTCGGCATGCGCCATCGCGGTTTGAGTACCTGTAAAAAGCAGTGAATTTGTATCTTTGACATACCTCATGTGCTTGATCACATCCGCAAGTTCTCTATTGTCAGCCACGGAAGTGTTCAACTCTTTGGCGATGGACTCTAAAGAATGCATCAAATGTGAAGCAGGCGCATATTGTATTTTATAGAGGAGAAAACCGGAAACCGGCGCAGGGGCGCCTGCAGGAGAAGGAATGTCGATCGTGGTTAATAAATCTCTTACTTTTTCGATGGCTCCAGCTGATCCGGTAAACACGAGAGAATTGGTCTCATCGGCATATCTTGAAGAAGTGAGGCTGACCAAAAACTCGGCATCGGTCAATCCAGACTTCTCCAAGTCTTGAGCGATTTGCTGAATGTCGGTTTGAATTTGCTCAGCTGATTGATGGAGAGGCTTGTAGATCAGGAAGGTCGATTTGTTGACAGCGGCCTTTTGTTGGGGAGTTAGATTGGCTGCTTCAGGAGTATCAAGGGATGCGAGAATCGCCCGAATTCTATCGAGAGTTGGGACATCGCCTGTAAATAGCAGAGTATTCGAAGAAGGGACCCATTGCGCCTTTTCCACTGTATTTAAGAAGGCTGAATCGGCCAATCCGGCTTTTTTCAAATTGGAAGCGATCTCTCGCATAGAAGACTTTAGTTCGGAACCCGGACGATTGACAGGATTATAGATTAAAAATTGGGATACGGCCGGAAAAGATTGCGAGGAGCTGACATCGATAGTCGGCATCAGGTCGGCTAATTTCTTCAATGAATCTTCATCTCCGGTGAATAAGAAGGAATTGGTATCCTTGATCCACTCCTTGCTTTCGATCGCTTGGATCAAGCCTGCATCAGGAACTTTCGATTTTTTGAGGTCCGCGGCCATTTGGTTCAAAGAATCTTCTATTTTTTCCCGATCTGAGTTTTTGACACTGTATAGATACAGCGAAGATTTGGAGCTGATTCCTACATCGAGGTCGTTGAGAATTTCTTTGAGTTTGTCCAGGCTGTCTTTATCCACGATAAATAAGATCGAATTGCTCTCTTCGATCCATTTCATAGTGTCGATCGCATTCACAAGTCCGGATGAAAATCCTCCGGTTCCTTTCAACTCGCTTGAAATTTGTTTTAAAGCATTCTGAAGATCGTCCGGGGAACGGCTTTGAATTTTATAGATGAATATATTTTCGTTGCTGATCGCTCTTGTGGTAGTCGAGATTTTGGACGGCATGTCCAAATCTTCCATCACTATCATGGCGCGATCGATCAAATAGGGAGTAGAGACGATGTAAATCGTGCTGGTCTCTAATTGAGGGACAAAAATCAGCGGATTTCCTTCGGCAAAGGGCAGAACGATCTGATGTGCCAGGGCGACCAGTTCGGCAGGTGGAACATTTTTGGCAACATAGGAATCCACATCCAGTGGAGAATGAGGCATGTCAAGGCTTGCAAGAAGGGTTGAGATCTGTTCGACATTGGTCGTGATATCCGTCACGATCAATTGGCGGGTTTCATTCGAAACTTCGATCATGGCCATCTTTGAAGTCATTGGGCGAATGATCCCTGCAATGGTATTGGGACTGGCATTTTTTACTCTAAAGACTCGCGTGACGATGGGAGAAGTATCATTCATGCCTTCTGGATGTTCAGTAGAAACGATGGTCGGGATCTGATTGACATCCATGCTCTTTGTGATGATAAAATTATTTTCCCGTTCGAGGAAATTAAGGCCGTGGATTCTAAGCACTTGTACGAGGGCGGACAAGATGTTTTGAAGGGTGATCGGCTCTTCAGAGACGATCGTGACATTGAATTGCAACTCGCTTTCGTCCAGAGTGAAATTCTTATTGGTGATCTTACTGACAAATCGAATGTATTCCATAATGGAAACATTGTTGAAATTGATCATGTAGCCTTGCTCCGACGACATGAAATCGCTTTTACTTAGAGCTTCAGCAGCAATGATATTGTCATCCAGTTCCAGTTCATCTCCATAGACAAGTTCTAAAGCGATAAAATTAAAGAACAAAATCCATAGATTGATTTGCTTGCGGAGTTTGATTATGATTTCTCGCATGTAACGGACGGTCCCAATAGTAAACGAAATATCATCAAAAAATTTAATAAGCTAATCTGGAATCCTAAAATACTCCATGGATTATTGTAAACGGAGTTTGTCAAGAGACCACTTTAATTTTTAATCACGCAGCAGGAGGCCATGCATGTCAGCCGTATCCATTTCAACTTTGAAACAAGAGGTAAAAGATCTTCAGGAAGCGATCCCCAATTTGGAAACCCAGTCCAATACGATTCTTTCTCCTGAGCGGATTGCCGAGAACATCTCTTTTTCGGATGCAGAGCCCTTTTCAACAGAGGGTCTGGAGAACAGAATTCAGGAAATCGGCCAAACTGGGTATTTAATGTCTTTGCCAAAGGAAATGCTTTTCATAATCATATCTAATCTTCTTCCATCAAATGTAGGTATTTTGGCCCGAGTGAGCAAAAACTGGAAAAACCTGTGCGATGATTACCGCTACACTTTACAAAGAAGGCACATAGATCGAATCGCAAAAGGACAATATACCACGAATCTTTTGTTGGGGCATGGAGAAAAGGTCGATTGTCTTTTTGAAAAAGAACATGTTCTCTATTCCGGCTCGATCTACAACATCAAAATCTGGGATATGAAGACAGGACAATATACGTCCACACTTTGGGAAGAAGACAAAGTCAATAGTCTTCAAATTCATGGGAATTTTCTTTATTCCTGCACCTGGAAGACGATCAAAATCCGGGATTTAGCCACAATGCAATGTTGTGCAAAACTTGAAGGAGAACATCAAAAGAGTTCTTTCTATTGCATTTTGGTGGAAAAAGATGTGATTTATACAGGAACATTAGATGGAAAGATCTTGATCTGGGATGTCAAGACACAACGATGTGTCAGTACTCTTCACAATGATGGTGGAATCCGTTGTCTATATAAAGAGAAGGATTTTCTCTATGTGGGTGTATCAGGGAAGATTGTGATCTGGGATGTGAGCACAAGAAAATGTATATCTGCATGGCAAGCGCATGAAAACGATGTCTACTGTCTTTCCAAAAAAGGAGATGTTCTATACTCAAGTGCGTTCGACTGCAAAATCAAAATCTGGAATGCAGCGACAGGAAAATGTACGACCACACTTGAAGGCCATACAGGTCCGGTCTTTCAATTTTTCATAGATGGATATTTTCTTTATTCCTCCTCTTTTGACGACACGATCAAAATTTGGGATCTCACGACAGGAGAATGTGTGGCCACTCTTCAGGGTGATCAAAAAGGTATTTTATGCATGCATAAAGATGAGGATATTCTTTATTCGGGAGGGTGGGACAAGTCGATCAAGGTCTGGAATTTTACCGCTTCTAAATCGTCATGATCAGGCGATTCTTTGAAGAACTAAGATGGCTTTGGGAGAGCTGTGCAGCGTGAAAGCTGGAAGCATCGACATTTTTTTTAAAATGGCCTCTGCTTGTCTTTGCGCTGAAAAGGTGATGTTTTCAGAGATCGCTTCCAAAAACTGCGGTTCCAAAGAAGAGCTAGATTCCTCCGTTGGAGCAAATTGATCGAGGGTGTGCAGGATCAAAGTATCTCCAACGTACCAATTATCGCTAGTCGCCGAGAATGTAGTTGCAGCATCCATTCCAAGAGAAGGATTTTGAGGAGGGAATGACCGCACGTCGGGACTGCCTTGAGGCACATGAAACATTTTGCCCATGCCGCAGGAGAGATAAGTCATTTGATCTGTCAAAGGGGCCAACACAACCATGCATAAAGAGAACTGAACTCCCAGAATGTCTTCCGAGATCATTCTGTTGAGCGTAGAGATCAATTGAGTCGCGTTAAAACTTTGGTTTGGAGCAGGGGTGCGCTCAAGCATCAAAGTGCGGATCATGCCTCGCAGAACACCGATGTAAATGTTGCCATTGATCCCTGTGTCGGAGGCTTGTGCCAGAACGACGACATAACTGTTATTGGGCAGTTTGAAAAAATCATAATACCAGCCCATTTGACCGGCTCCTCGATACTTGGCGATTCCAATTTCGGAGACTGGCCAATCCGGAGCACTAGGAGGAGAGAGATTTTGCTGGGCTTTTTGCATCGTTTCCATGATTTCTATAAACTGATCGGTACCAGGTTTTTCTTTTTCCAATTCTCCTGATTTTAAATACTGGGAGACATCCCCGATAAAGTCGACAATGTCCTGATACCGTTCTTTTACAGATACTGCGAGTGCTTTCTCGACAATCGTTCTAAGCCCTTTCGGAAGAAGGGCCAAATTCAAAATTCCATAACTCAATTTACCCAAGAAAAGTTCGTAGGCAATCACTCCTAAAGAATAGATGTCCGATGAATAGGAAACCTTGGAAGGATCCTCTTTTTGCTCAGGGCTCATATAATTGGGCGTTCCCATGAACTGCCGCGATGCTTCTCTTTTTTTTGCTTCGGTGTCTTCATGGAGTTGCGCAATGCCAAAGTCGATGACTTTGATCTCGCCATCTTCGGTGATCAGGATGTTTTCAGGTTTTAAATCGCGATGGATAACGCCGTGAGTGTGAAGATGCAGCAGGGCGTAGGCCACCTGCAAGATGATATCGATAGAACGTTTTAAGGAAAGGGACTGCTGTAGGATGAATTGACGCAAGGATACACCCTGGATCAGTTCCATAGCGATGTACAATCCGCCTTCCCATTCGCCTTGTCCATACAGTTTTACGATGTTTGGATGGTTCGTCAGTTCGATGATATGCGCTTCTTTTAAAAAACGTTCGACGGCATCCGGATGAGTGACATATTTCGGGGATAAAACTTTGACGGCCAATGCCTGTTTTGTCTCTGGATGGAGGCCGAGGTACAAGAAGCTCATTCCTCCTTTGTTCAACAGACTTTCAATTTTATAGGGGCCTATCTGTTTCGGCATAGGTGCATGAGCTTCCCCTGAGGAGTAATCTGGAATGGTCGTCTGCTTATAGAAAGACTTTTCATCCATATTTGTCATGCTTCTGCGACTTGAAGAATTTTGACACCTAGCATTTCACCCAGCTTGATCAATTCCCCTCTAGCTATTTTCTTTCCGTTGATTGTGATGTCGACTCCAGCTTCAGGTTCGACTGCAAGCTCGATTGTATTGCCCGGCTGCAATTGCAAAACCTTGTCGAGGGTCATACGCAATCTTGCAACTTCAATGCTGAGGGTGACAGGAATTTGATGTGTCGAAATGATTTTTTCCGAAGCTTCTTTTCCTCCAGTTTCAGAAGACCAGAGATGATCGATCTTTTCGCCTTTTTCAAATTCCATTTCAGAGAAGGTCTCTTCCTCATTCTCTGTTTCGCCGGAATCTTCGGCTTCATCTTTTTGTTCTTCTTCGTCAGAATGATCGTTGCTCATGAGTTTATTTTCCTCGTAGTAATAAGCATAATCGAGAATTTTAATTTTATTGTGTCTGATCTTTGCTCGAAATAAGGGAGTGTTTTCGAGCATCATGACAACTGTGCCTTTACCAGACTGTGGATCGAAAGAGCATCTGTCCAGGATGACCAAATCACCGGTTTTTACACGCTTCCATTGATCGAACCGAAGGCTCACATTGCCGATTTCAAAATGCACGCTGGCTTCGATTTTTTGAGCGAGGTCCTGATCCAGGATCGATTTTTTTTTGTTCAGGAAATGCGCTCTAATAGCGTGAAAAACATCTTTGGGACAGACCATTCTTCCCCATGCCGAGTGCTGGTTCATTTTAATGGAAACATCGACGCATAGGCCATCTTGATCTGGAAGCGAAGAACGGCTTTTCATTTTTACCGAAAGGTCTTGAAATGCTTTAAGCTGGTCCAATATCGATAGCGATTCCAGACAGATGTAGCGATAAAAGCCCTCTTGATATTCCCGGTCCGCAAATCCTTTGGATTTGCGTTCAGAAGTGAGTGCATGAGAGACCATCCTGGAAACATCCTCTTGTCCGACGATCCAAAAAACAGTCCCGGGAATAGGCGCAAGCTCGATGGGGATGATGATTGGGTTTGAACCTGCTCCTTCCAATAATTCTGCGGACTTTTTCCAATCTGTATTTTGAGGTTGGATTTCCAGTTTTTCAATTTCCAATCTCTTTGCAAGTTCGGAACTGAAAGCATCCCATGGAAACGGGGGCGCCCCTCCCCATAGAGGGATCAGTTTTGCTTCTTCAACTGCCTCTTCGATTTTTTTAATCCAGGGTATAGATGCTGCGGTCATTGGTGTTTCTCTTTTTCATCTGAGGAGACAGGTTCTTTTCTTTTAAATGAATCGGGTCGATATTCTAGGAAATCGGTCTCAAGCCGGTTCACTTTAAAATTGTAGCCGCTTCCTTCAAAAGCAGCCATCAAATCTTTCACATTGCGATGGAACGCTGCCACAGCTTCGGAAGTCGCCCTAAATTGGATATTGAATGCCCGGGGAGCTGTGCTGTATTCGGAAATGATGATCTGCGCTCCGTAAAAGAGGGACGATGCATAGTCAGGTGCGTTCAAGGTAATCGTCGTTTCAGTAATGCCTGAAGAGGTCATCATCGTCATTTCACTTGCCATCTTTTCAAATAGATCGAGCATGTGTTGATCTAAAGTGACGGAAGAGACGGCGTTTCCAGTTGCCTGGACGGCAGAGGAACGGTTGATCGAAGGTTGCGGCCCTTCAGGGAGATTGAACATAGCTTCTTTTTTTTCCAATGATTCAGGCTTGGAAAAAAGCAGGTGCACGGGAATGGGTTCTTTTTCCTCGGGCTTGCGTTCCTCTTTTTTTTTGTCGTTCGTTTCTTTATAGATTTTTTTGAATTTAAGCGGGTCCTTGTGAGAGTGCACTTTATGAGAATCCACTTTTGGCATGCTGATTTCGTTGTTGATCCTGGTCATTACCGATTCCTTTTGTCTTGGCCTTTTTCTTCGCCTCCAGCACTTTCTTTTCTTTTAAAAAGAGGACGCTCTGCTCCTTGAAGGCTTGTATCAATCCTGTTGACTCTGAAATTATAGTTCCCGCCTTGAAAAGCCGCCATCAAATCTTCTACATTGTTCTGAAAAAGAGCGACTCCTTGAGGGGTCCCGACAAATTGGATATTGTAAGAGAAGGGTGCAGTGCTAAATTCTTGAATGACAATTTGCGCCCCAAAAAATACAGAAGAGGCGAATTGAGGATTGTTCAAAGTAATCGTCGTTTCCCGCACGTTCGCATCATTCATGATCGTCATGACTCCGACCATTCTCTCGAAAATTTCTAAAACTTGTGGGTGCAAAAAAGCATAAGATGGAGGAGTGATTTGAGTAGGCGGCAGGATCTCTGCACCTGGGGGAGGAGGCATGACGCCAGGTCCCGCTTGTCCTTCGACTCCAGCTGGGGCCTGTATTTTTTGTTCTTTTTCCTTTTCCGCCGGCTTTCCTTCTATTGGGGCAGATGGGGGAGGCACGGCTGCAATCTCAGGAGGAGGCGCCCCTTCTTTTTTTTCTGGAGGCTTTCCACCCGGGGCTGCCTTTGCATACTCTTCCAAGTATTTTTGCCTTTCTTCTTCGCGTACGTTTTTTGGGGTTTCCACAGCAGGAGATTTGCCCTTTTCAGCCGGAGGAACTCCTTCTTTTTTTGGAGCAACGGCAGGCGGCATCATTCCCTCTTTTGGTTTCTCTTTTCCTTTTTCCTGTGCTTGTTCGCCTGATTGGGGAGGTGCGGCTTTTTCTACTTGAGGAGCTTCGGGAGGCCCAACTTGCGGCATCGGCGGCGCCGAAGGAGGAGGAACTGCTTGCGGATAGCCAGGAGTCTGAGGAACTCCTTCAGAGGGTTCAGCCGGACCTGCAGAGAATTCTTCGACGTACGATTCCTCAGGGAAATATCCTGTTTCAGGACCTTCTATGCCTGGAACAGCCTTTCCTGGAGCAAACGAGGCCAAGGACAAAGGACCTGCTTTTGAAGGAGGACCTTCTAACGGCCCCACTTCCTTTCCTTTTTTTGGTTCTTCTGTAGGAGCGGGTGGCTGTTTGCCTCCAGCTTGGGCGGCAGCCTCGTCTTCAGCCTCTTCCCCACGTTTCCGTTTTTTCTTTTCTTCGGGGTCCGTTTCAGGCGTTTTTTGGACCCGCATGAGCTCTTTGAATTTCTCAGCTTCGCTCGGAGGTTTTTTCGGGCCGGTTGGTTCAGCAGGGCCGCCGGGTCCATGAACAGGGGGGACGTTCGTCATGGGTCATGCTCCTGTGTGATGTTCTAATCCAGGTTCTTCCGTTTTTTCTTCTTACGGGCATGCATCGCGGAACCAAGCTCGTCGGTTTCTATCGCTTCTTCGCGCTGCATTTCCGCTGCGATCTCTTTTTCCCATTCTTTGCGATGCAATTGCAACTTTTCGACATCCTGATTTTTTTTGAAGAGGTCTTGTCTTGCAGCCTCTAATTGTTTTTCCGCAGCCTCTACCTGTTTTTTCTGCTCTTTAACTTTGCTTTCTCTTTGCTTTAGTTGTTCATCGACCACTTTCAGATATTGCTTCATGATCTGAATTTTATCGCTTGTTGTCCCTTCATCGAGCTTTTCTCTCAACTGGTCTAATTTGGCCTGCTTGTGGTCTCGAACTTTGTCCCGCTCTTTTTCCACTTGCGCAAGCTTGTGCAATTCTTGCTCCAATGCCCTTTTTTTCTCTTGTAGAACTTTTTCGGCCTCTTCCAATTTTTTTTGTTTGATGAGGACTAATTGCTCAAGAGGATATTTAGGTCCTTTCACGGTTTTTTACCTGAATAAAAGGCGCAGTTGCTGCAGGGTTTCTTCAAAAGAGGATTTTTCATCGATCTGCTGTCTTAAAAATCGGTTGACTTTGTCGATGTATTTGATGGCGAAGTCAGCGCCTTTGTCAGAGCCAGGCTTATATTCGCCGATGCGGATGAGCAGTTCATTTTTTTTGTAGTTGGCCAGCACCTCTCGCACTTTTCCAATGAGCTGCAAATGCTCCTTGTCGACGATGTTCGGCAAGATACGGGAAATAGATGAAAGAACATCGATTGCAGGATAATGATATTGCCTTGCGAGTTCGCTGGATAAAATGATGTGGCCGTCAAGAATGGACCGGACTTCATCGGACACAGGTTCGTTGATGTCATCGCCTGCGACCAAAACGGTATAAAAAGCGGTCATCCAGCCTTTATCTGAATTTCCGGATCGTTCGAGCAGCCTGGGCAGGGTTGCAAAGACAGATGGAGTGTAGCCTGCTCTTGCAGGAGGTTCTCCTGCAGCAAGGCCAATTTCTCTCAATGCCCTCGCAAATCGGGTCACTGAGTCCATCATCAGAATGACGGTTTTGCCTTGCTCTCTGAAATATTCAGCGATCGCCGTTCCGACGTAGGCGGCATTGATCCGCAATTGAGATGCCTGGTCGGAAGTGGACACAATAACTACTGAACGCTTCATCCCTTCTTCGCCGAGGTCGTGCTCTAAAAATTCTCTGACCTCGCGGCCTCGCTCGCCGATGAGAGAGATCACATTGACATCGGCTTGGGCATTTCTTGCAATCATGCCCAGCAGGGTCGATTTTCCACCCCCTGCAGCAGAAAAAATGCCAACTCTTTGACCTTTTCCGCTAGTCAATACACCGTCTATGCACCTCACCCCTGTAGAAAGAGGCTCTTTGATCATCTGCCGCTTTAGCGGGTCGGGAGGAGGATTGAGTACAGAGTAAGTCTCTTCGAGAACAAGAGGGCCTTTCGTATCTTCGTCGAGAGGATCACCTAGCCCATTGAGGACCCTTCCTAAAAGTTGAGGACCTACTTTGATTTGAAGCGGCATCCGCATCGGGATCACTTCCGAAGAGGGGCCGATGCCTGACATAGTGCCCAAAGGCGACAAATAGACTTCTTCCCTTGTGAAGCCGACTACTTCTGCCACCAGCGGTTCGCCTTCTCTTTTGATCAGGCAGACCTCTCCCATTTTGACTTGAGGGACGATCGCCTTGATGAGCATTCCCACAATCTCGGTAATTCTACCATGAACTGTGGTCAGCTCGATTTCTTCAAGATGGGAGATCAGCTTTTCAAAATTAGGGGTATGTTCCATGTTTTATAATGTGACGTTGAACAACATTTTGATGTCGTCGACAGCTTTGCTCAACACAACAGAAGAATATTCCAGTTCCTGTTGGGCCATGTTCAATTTCACTTGAACAAGGAGCATGTCCGCCGGGCTCAACTGGTCTCCTTTGTCTTTTAACGATTGGAGCTGTTTTTGCGCTGCCTGCAGTCTGTTCTGTCCATCGGTTACGTAACCGATAAACTTGCCAAAAGGGCCTGATAAAGGACCGGATTCTTTAATCGTTTCGGCGCCCATTTTTGCATTGCCGGTCTGCAAATGCGCATTGGCGTCCATGAGTTTGTTTCTAAGAAGATATTTGCTGGATTGCTTCAGCTTGAGGTTGGGTGTATTGAACTGATTGTTGATATCTCCCAAAGTCGATTGAGCAGACTTCGTCTGAGCCAAAAGAGTGTCGATCGTGGGTGTAGCAGGAAGAGCTGAGGGATGCTGTGGAAGGTCGAAAGGGGACGCAAGCGGGGAAGTAGATCCCGGCTTTGCCGTAGGCTCTTCCATGAAAGATTTAAATGTCGACTCATCCGGAGTCAGAATTTTCTTTTGATCTCCTCCGGTGGGAACCGTGCGATCAATCCGTTCTGTTCCAAAGATATCTTCTGGTTGCGTCATTCAAATCTCCATTATTTCTTCTTTTTCTCAGAGCTTCCTTTTTGTACGTGGGCAGGAGTGGGAGATTTTTTAACAAACTTTTCCACAAAGTCAATTGCGTTTTCAGCGAGTTTTTTGATCAATGGGTCTTTGGATTTTTTAGAGGATTCTTCCAATATTTTTTCCCCTTTGTTCACCTCGTTGGGATTGAGTGAAAAACTCAGACCTAAAAATGTTTTGGCCATTTCGTTTCCAGGATCTTTGGCGAGAATCTCTTCGAAAATCTTGCAGGCTTGTTTCAGTTCCAGTTTGCATAGATGCAAATATCCCTTTCCAATTTTGGGAAGGGCATTGTCCGGATTCAATAATTCAGAAGCGCGGAATAGCTTATTCGCGGAATCTTCATCTGCCTGATTTACTGCAACGAAGCCGGCTTCGCACAGTAAAATGAAATCGTCTTTAAATGTTTGCATCGACATGGTTCCATTCCTTTTCTGTCTTTAATAAATAATGGATTATCCGCCGCCTCTCTGGTTTCGTACGGCATTGTTGATCACCGATTGGACCTGGCTGATCAAGTTGGAAATCGATTCTCCGATCTGTGTCACTTGGCTCATAGAAAACTGCAATAATAAAAACCGGCCAGGTGTGGCCTGAGAAATCTTGCTTGCAACCGCCCTAACTTGAGAAATGACCTTGCTCTGCAGGGCAACGTACTGCTTGATGAGAGTTGAAAAAGTGATTGTCGCTCCCCATGTTTCACCCATAACTGTTCTCCTTGAATATTATCTTTTACTTGCAACTCGTGTCAGTACTTTTTGCAGTGCAGCATAACCGTGCAGCAAGACTCCATAATTGTCAAAGTCTGCTGATTCGGCCCCTTGCCTTAAAATACCCTTAATTTCATGAATGCGCTCTTCGACTTTCTTGAGCAACTGCTTTGCTTTGTTAGGATCTTTTTTTAAATCCTGCTCGAGATCGAATTCAAAGGCGCCTTTCTGTTTTTTTTCTAGTCCGTACATATTGAAACTCCTACTGCTTCATTTATAGACCGTTCACCCGAGCGGATGCCACATGTTCTGGCCTCCATCGCTGAATTTTGCCGAGGTTGCCTAATTCCTGTACAGAATTTTTACTGTTGGTCTCAATTATTGCAGATTGTAGTTAATTTTAAATTTTAATCCATCTTTTTCAAGAAGCACAACATTGGATTGAATCGAAGTGATCATCATCCCATCGATCATTTCGCCTTGCGCCAAGATCTTTCCATTGATAACGACATAAAAGTTCGTCTCATCTTTTTTGGAATAGCCTGTAACTTTATATTGAGTGGATATATCAATGCGGGAACTTTCTGCTGTTGTGTAGACGACAAAATTCTTCACCATTCGAACACCCCGAAGATGTTTGAATTGATTGATGATCGTGTCGAAAGAGTCTGTTCTTTGCGCATCGACCCTCCCTGCAATGAGCAGTTCTCCATTAGTGAGCTGAAAAGTGACGCCGCTAAATCCTTTCTCTGTCAGCATGCCTTGAATTTGGGTCATCAAGTCGCTTTCGACGACGACTTGATTGTCAAGCCGGTCTAAATAAGGAAAATTCACATTCACGAAATCTTGCAGCGCAGCGGCCTGTTCCGGTGTTTGCAAATAGCCCCGCATGACAAAATGGCCAGGACTTGGAGAATGGATCGAGACCGCCAACCAATCAGGATTGGTCATCAATAATGCATTCATATTCTGCCATACGTATTCATCGACCACTACATTGTCCTCGATGTTCGTAATGAAGGGCAGAGAATGCAGCATGTACATCAGCTCTTGCTTGTCTACAGCAGTGAGCACATGTCCTACGAGGAAGAGTTTGCTATTAGCAGTATTGAATGAGAATTGAATGTCAGGGTACATTTTGATCGCGTCGTGGATCTGTTCCTGTTCGTTTTTCTCATGCGAAACGACAGGCTCTGCTTTGAAAAGCGAGAACATTCCAAAAATGGCCAGGAAGATCAAAAAGACAAATACGCCGCCGATGACAAGGTGCTTTGTGGGAATGATCATTTCCCTCCAATCCCTGCGAGGTCTTGCTTCCATCTCGGCAGCTCCTGCCATCGCAGGAACTTCTTCTCTGATCGGAATAGCTGAAGGAGGAGAGACGATGGTTTCGCTTACCTGTTCCCGGTCGATGATGAGGAAGGTCGTCGTACCGAGAGAGATCAAATCCTGAGAAGAGATAAGATGTTTATCGGTAATCAGAGATCCATTGACAAGGACCCCATTTCGGCTGCCAAGATCTTCGATGTACACATTTTCCTGGTCGTCTACAGTGATCCTCGCATGCTGCCTGGAAACGCTCAGATCCTGAAAGACAATGTCGCAAAGAGAAGGATCTTTGCCAATAATGTATACTGATGATCGGCCCATGCTGAACTCGGCCCCGCTATTTGGGCCCGAGACAACTTTCAATAGCCATCTTGAGGGAGCCGGGCTGATGAAGCTGACAGCCGATAAAGACTCTTCTTCCGAAGGAGGAGCTTCTTTTTTTTCTTCCATTTCCGGTTGTTTTTCAGAAAAACGGAAAAAGGTGCTGCCGATTTGAATGATATCCCCTTCACGGAGAAGAACAGAGCCGGAGATGACCCTTCCATTTTGCGTAGCTGGATTGACGAAGCTTAAATTTTCTAACTGATAGCCCTCAGGAGTCAATCTACAGATAAGATGCTTGCGGGAGACCATCGGGTCTTCAAGGACGACTGAGGATTCATCGGGATCTCTGCCCAAAGACCACTCTGTCCCTTCTTCGAAACGGATGATCATTCCAGTTAATGGGCCTTCTTCAGCGATTAGATAACCTGCCATGGAGTTTTATACCTTTAATATACGGATGTAACAGCTGCTTGTTGATGCCGGATGAGTTCTTCCCGCCAATAATCGACAAAATTTGCAAAGTCTTCAACGATGCCTTTAAAGGCCTTATAGTTCATGTCATACGGCAAAGCTAAAGAGAGTGTCAAGAATTTCTCCTCCGGGTCCATGCCGATCGTCCCTCCTCCCGTACCTTGGCCAAGAAAATTGGCCTTCATCAGAAGGATGAATAATTCCTCTCTTTTTTGAGGGGGGCAAGGACCGATCTGAGAAAAAAGAAAGATTCCTGGGTCCAATTCTTTCATGGAAATGTTCATAGATGGATTGATCGGAACATGGAACATCTGCTGGTCGTCTTTAGTAGGAACAGCGGGGAATTCCAATTCTTGAGAGAGTTGAGTTAGAAGTTGTTCGAGCATTGTTATCTTTACCAAAACCAGCCTACCTTTCCCAATCTAATCAATTCCCCTTAAATACGCAAGCTCAAGAAATGGACCAAGTGGACAAACATTAATTGCTTTATCTTTTGCGATTTTTATGGTAGATTAAAAATAGGTGCCCACAAAACAAGGGAGGAAGCCATGTCCAAGATAGATGAGGAATTTCAAAAATTACTCCAGTTTTTTCGATCTCCCGATGCTCAAAAAATGAAGGTCGAAGACGCTGTAAAAATAATCATGGACTTCTTCGAAAAGCTAAAATTCCATCTCGAACATGCCTCTCCTGATGAAAAAGCGGCATTTATCACCAAAATGAGCCACATGTACCAACAATTGTTGGAGGCCACTAAACAGATCACTCAGAAAAT
>DATIJE010000075.1:0-22868 GCA_035478995.1 Rhabdochlamydiaceae bacterium
TCAGCAAATTTTTGCATCATAAAATAGGTTCCCCCCACCAAGAAACCTACGGACGCGGTCACAGGTAAAAAAAATTTTGGAGCTTTAATAACTGCTCCTGCTAGTGCCACATACCCTAGAGCTCCCAATGGTGATACACAAGCTTTTGCAACCTTGCAATCTGTATCGGACATATCCATCTTTACATTGGGCTGAAAAGCAGTTTTATGGAATGTCGTTGTTCTTACAGTTTGTCCTGCACTATGATGAATTGTAGTAGTAGCAGCCATTTGTTTTCCTCCATAAATTAGAATCTAATTCGGAGGAAAGAATAGCAGAAAAAAGAACTTAAAACAATTGCAATTATTCTAATCAATGCGAATGAAACGGGACGTCGATGACCCTTCGTTATCTATCGTTTCTAAGAACATGTGCAAAGGTCGGACCCATACTGGGGACTCTCCGTACGTGTCGCAATGATACAATCCTTGATATACGACCTGAAGTTCCATCGTCTCGGTATGCCGGCCGACTCCTAAGATTTTATAATTTTTTTTATTTCTATAATGTTGAAACACTGCTCCCACAGGAACTTGCGAAATCAAAGACTCTTCCATTTTATCTCCTAAAACAAAGGATTATTTTTTAGAGCCAGTTGCAAAACTCCCTGCCCCAGAAAAATCGATGATTTTGAGTCAGTTTGCCGGGGTCGTCTCGACCCCTTGCTCTGCCGCCGAGCACATACTCCTGGTGAGTAGGACTCGGCGGCAGAGTGGCAAAATGACTCAGAAGGGCGATTTTGCTGGCGCGGGGAGTTTTGCAACTGGCTCTTTATAGCAATTAAAAATATTACTGCAAATAGATTGATGAATTAAAAAATTTTCTTTCTATTATGTCCTGTTGATTTGCCAAAAAAGGCTCCACCACTTAAAATTACACTTTAGAGAGTAATCTCAGTAAATCAAAGGATTGGCCTATGTTCGACAAATTTACCAATAGGGCAAAGCAGGTCATCAAACTTGCGAAAAAAGAAGCTCAAAGGCTTAACCACAATTATCTTGGAACTGAACACGTCCTGCTTGGACTGCTCAAACTAGGCCAAGGCATAGCCGTCAATGTCCTCAGGAACCTAAATCTCGACTACGACACGGTACGCGCCGAAGTGGAAAGACTCGTCGGTTACGGACCCGAAATTCAGGTCTATGGCGATCCCGCATTGACGGGAAAGGTTAAAAAAGTATTTGAATACGCGAATGAAGAAGCGGCCAGTCTCAATCATAATTATGTCGGAACAGAACATCTTCTTTTAGCTCTATTAAGACAGACGGACGGCGTCGCTGCTCAAGTCCTTGAAAACCTCAATATCAATCTCAAAGATGTCCGTAAGGAAGTTTTAAAAGAATTGGAGACATTCAACTTGCAGCTGCCGCCTATGGGAATGGCAGGTTCTCCATCCGGAAAAACGCAAGAAAAGGCCCCTGTTTCTGACAAGATGCCCGCTTTGAAAGCATACGGTCACGATCTCACCGAGTTATGCAGAGAAGGCAAACTGGACCCGGTCATTGGCCGCAAGGAAGAAGTCGAACGGTTGATTTTAATTTTGTGCCGCCGCCGTAAAAACAATCCTGTCTTGATCGGAGAAGCTGGAGTAGGAAAAACTGCAATCGTGGAAGGGCTTGCTCAAGCGATCGTAAAAGGCGATGTTCCCGACCACCTCTCCAAGAAAAAGCTCATTTCCCTCGACCTCACTTTGATGATCGCGGGTACGAAGTACCGCGGCCAGTTCGAAGAACGGATCAAGGCGGTGATGGACGAGATCAAAAAGCACGGCAATATCCTTCTATTCATCGACGAATTGCATACCATCGTCGGGGCCGGAGCGGCAGAGGGAGCGATCGATGCTTCCAACATTTTAAAACCTGCCCTATCCCGCGGAGAAATACAATGTATCGGTGCGACGACGATCGACGAATACCGAAAGCATATCGAAAAAGACGCTGCTTTAGAAAGACGTTTTCAAAAAATTCTGGTCGCGCCTCCATCGCTCGAAGAGACGATGGCAATCCTTTATGGGCTCAAAGCCAAATATGAGGAGCACCATAAATGCATCTATACTGATGCCGCAATCCATTCGGCAGTATTTTTATCAGATCGCTATATAGCCGGCCGTTTTTTGCCAGACAAAGCCATCGATTTGCTCGATGAGGCAGGAGCAAAAGCCCGCATCGCTATGATGCATCAGCCTCACGACATCACCAAATACGAGTCTGAAATTGAAGCAGTGCGTCTTGCAAAAGAAGAAGCGATAGGCCATCAGGAATATGAAAAAGCAGCCAAATTGCGCGATAAAGAAAAAACTTTAAGGGAGAGATTGCAGCAGATACGTGCTGAATGGGAAAACAGCAAAGACGAACATCAGGTCATCGTCGATGAAGAAGAAGTCGCAGGCATCGTGTCGAAACAGACTGGAGTCCCTCTCACTAGATTGACCGAAGGTGAAACCTCAAAAGTGCTGAAAATGGAAGAAGCGCTCAAAGCAAACATCATCGGCCAGGACGAAGCCGTCAGCACAGTTTGCAGAGCGATCAGGCGCAGCCGGGCCGACATTAAAGACCCCAACCGTCCCATTGGAGCATTTCTCTTTCTCGGTCCTACCGGAGTGGGCAAAACTCTTTTGGCAAAACAATTAGCAGTCAACATGTTTGGTGGCGAAGACGCGCTGATCCAAGTCGACATGTCCGAGTACATGGAAAAATTTGCGATCAGCCGCATGACTGGATCGCCTCCAGGGTATGTAGGACATGAAGAAGGCGGGCAGCTCACAGAACAAGTGCGCCAGCGTCCTTATTGTGTCGTATTGTTCGATGAAATCGAAAAAGCGCATCCTGATGTGATGAACCTGCTCCTCCAAATTCTGGAAGAGGGACGCCTCACAGATTCTTTCGGACGCAAAATCGATTTCAGAAATACGATCATCATCATGACCTCCAACCTGGGTGCGGAACTGATCCGCCGCTCGACAGAGGTGGGTTTTGGAGCGACGGAAGGAATGCTGGACTACAAGACGATGCAAGAAAAAATCGACAGTTCGGTAAAGAAACAGTTCAAACCGGAATTTATCAACCGTCTCGATGGAATCATCATCTTCAAACCGCTCGATCGATCGAGCCTGGTCAACGTCATCGATCTGGAGTTGAAAAAACTCAGAACAAGATTGGAGCGCAAACATATTACAATCACTTTGGACCAAAAAGCAAAAGATCTGCTTGTCACCAAAGGGTTCCAACCTGAAATGGGCGCACGCCCTCTTCGACGTGTCATCGAACAATATTTAGAAGATCCTCTCGCAGAGAAACTCTTGTTGAATCCCGATAAACCGGGCAGCTGGCTGGTCACCGTAGAGGGAGACAAGATCGTTTTTGTGGATCAAGAACCGCCGCCTTCTGATGCAAAGGACAATTTAGCGATCGCAGGCCCATCAGAACCAAAACTAGGCTAAATATTTCTGGAACCATTGTCCCGCGAGCTCGGCAACCTGTTCCAGGGTTCCGGGCTCTTCGAACAAGTGTGTCGCGCCGGGAATGATGACCAGCTTGTTTACGCAAGTCATTTTAGCTTGCGCCTCTTGATTCATTTCGATTACCGGATAATCATCGCCTCCGACGATCAAAAGGGTCGGTGCTTTAACTGAAGCTAATGCCAAGGCAGCCAAATCAGGGCGTCCCCCGCGAGAAACGACTGCTTTTATTTCTTTGATTTTAGTGGATGCGGCCACAAGCGCTGCTGCCGCTCCTGTGCTGGCTCCAAAATATCCGACATTAAGATCTTGAACTTCCGGATTGCTTTTAACCCAATCGGTAACAGCGGCCAGTCGCTCCGCAAGCATTTCAATATCAAAGCGCAGATGAGCAGTATATCTCTCTGTCTCTTCTTCGTGAGGAGTCAAAAGATCGAACAACAAAGTCGCCAGATTTTTTTCTTTCAAGACCTTTGCGACATACCGGTTGCGCGGGCTTAAACGTCCGCTGCCGCTTCCGTGTGCGAATACCACGATCCCCTTCGAGCCTTCGGGGATCTTTAAATTCCCTGATAATTCCACGTTGCAAACTTTAATTTTAATTACATCTTCTTCCGATTTTTTCATTAATCTCATCCTGTCTTTAAAAAAATAATTTATTAAAAAAATCCTTTCTCTGCAAAAAATTTACAAAATACGCTAAAATCTCTACAAAATTTATGATTAATTCCAAAAAAACAGTCGTTGTCGGTATGTCCGGAGGCGTGGATTCCTCTGTCACTGCTCTTTTATTAAAAGAGCAGGGATACCGTGTCATTGGTCTGTTCATGAAAAATTGGGAAGAAAATGATGAACAGGGAAAATGCCGCTCATCCCAAGACTACGAAGATGTCGTCAAAGTATGCGAGCAATTGCGCATTTCTTATTATTCGGTAAATTTTGTAAATGAATATTGGGAAAAAGTCTTTGCTCATTTCCTTGAAGAACTCAAATTAGGCTTCACTCCCAATCCGGATATCTTGTGCAACAGGGAAATTAAATTTAAACTATTTCTAGAGAAGGCTATTGACCTGGGAGCAGATTTTCTAGCGACAGGACATTACAGCCAAATTCAAAAAAACAGCAATGGCTTAAAGTTGATGAAAGGGATCGATCCTAATAAAGATCAATCCTATTTCCTTTATACCCTGAAGCAGGAGTCTCTTCAAAAGGTGCTTTTTCCTATTGGAGGATTGGAAAAATCAGAAGTCAGGCGGATTGCAGAAACACATAACCTGGCGACTTGCGCAAAAAAAGACAGTACGGGCATTTGCTTCATTGGGAAAAGGGACATGAAAGAATTCTTAAGCCGATACATCCCTTTTCAACCGGGAAACTTTGAAAATCTAAACGGCCAAATCATCGGACAGCATGACGGCGTCGCTTATTACACGATCGGACAGCGCAAGGGATTGAGGATCGGCGGCCCTGGAGAGGCTTGGTTTGTGATAAGGAAAGATGTCGCGCGCAATGTCGTAATCATCGATCAGGGTCCTGATCATCCTTCTCTTTATTCCAATGCGCTTACTGCGTCAGATTTATCCTGGGTGGCAGGCACTCCCCCTTTTCCTCTGCCTTACCATTGTAAGGCAAAAGTGCGCTACCGGCAACCTGACCAAGAATGCATCATTACCTCTATTGAAAATGGCTGCGCCCATGTCTCTTTTTCTCAGCCGCAGCGCGCTGTCACTCCTAGGCAATCGATCGTTTTCTACGAAAATGATATATGCCTTGGAGGCGGAATCATTCTCTAATCTTATTTATTCTCTTACTTTTATTAATTATTAATTTTACTGATATATTTTTATTTCTATAAAAATCGATTTAATCTATTGATTATAAATAAGCGCACTTATTTTTTGGGACCTTATGCACAAGAGCTTAATTGGCTCGTTAATATTATTATATAGTTGCGTATCTATTCCGGATTTAAATAATGAAAAAAACTTTTCCACTATTTCCCTCGAGCATTCTGTAAATGATGCCCTTGCCGACAAAGAATTTAACAAGGGAGATTGGCCCAGCACAGATTGGTGGGAAATGTTCAAAGATCCTCAACTGGCCTGTTTGATCCAAAAAGCTCTCGTTCACAATCCCACGCTCCAAAAAACCATCGCCCAAATGAACCAGGCATGGCAAGAAGCCTCCATTCGAAAGTCCGCATTTTGGCCTGAGCTGGATTTCTCAGCGCAGGACAATTGGCAATATTTTGGAAAGAACAGCTTTTTAAGGGCATTAGCGCCAACAGCGCAATCGGTCTACAACCAGATCGACTTGAGTCTTAACTTCTTTTACGAAATCGATTTCTGGGGCAAAAACCGGCATCTCTTTTACTCTGCATTAGGTTTGGCAAAGGCGCATTCTGCCGAAACAGCACAGTCTGTATTACTGATCAGCACTTCGATCGCTTTGGCCTATTTTGATCTGCAGAACTCCTACAAAAAATTGACACTCTTAAACGAGATCAAAGATGTACGATCGTCCCGTCTCAATCTGGTCAAAATGCGCAGAATGCATGCATTGAGCACGGACATCGAAAAAATTCAAAATCAAACTCCGGTCCTGGACGTCGATGCATTCATTTTACAATACCAACAGAAGATCGAGCTAGATAAACACCTGATCAAAGCTTTGATAGGAGAAAGTCCTGACAGCGAAGAGATCTTGGCGCAGCCTCGGGCTGTATTCGACCACCCTTTCCCTTTGCCGGAGAACATTTCCCTCAACCTTCTTGCAAGACGTCCGGATCTAATGGCTCAAATATGGAGAGTTGAGGCTGCTGCGCATCAGATCGGGGTTGCGAAAACGCTTTTTTATCCGAATGTTAACTTGAGCGCTTTTGCCGGATTGGAATCTTTGCATTTCAATGATTTATTTTCTTGGAACAGCAAAATTGCGTCGCTGCTTCCAGCGCTCAATTTACCCATTTTTACTGCAGGAAGATTAAGGGCTAATGTCAATGCCAAGGAAACACTCTATGAAAGCGCTGTCTATGCATACAATGAACTGTTGTTGAATGCGGCCAAAGAAGTCGCTGACCAAATCACCACTTTTAAGTTCGTCAATGCTCAACTCTCCATACAAGAAGCAAATCTAGCTTCATTAATTCAACGGTACAAATTGACTTCCCTCCGCTTTACCGATGGGATTTCGAATTATCTGAATGTTCTTTCGGCCGAAGAAGATGTGTTGAACCAACGGATTCAATTGACCGATGTGGAGTACGGACGCTTTATCGCTGCATTGAAATTGATCAAAGCACTGGGCGGCGGATATGATGGTTCCGATTATTCACCTATAAAGAATGAGGCAGTGCATGACTGAACAGATACTGCCTCCTGAATATTCTTCAGAAGAACTATGTCCTGTACCCGAAAAAAAAGAGAAGAAGCGGAGTAAACGGGGAAGGATGCTGTTCATCATTACGATCCTTTTCTTATGCATTGGTCTGGCATGGTTGATTTATTATTTATTTTGGGGCCGTTTTTCAACCTATACCAATGATGCTTATGTTGCAGGCAACATGGTGGAGCTCACTTCCCAAATTTCCGCAAGCACGATTTCGATCAATACCGACAACACTCATATTGTGGAACAAGGGCAGCTCCTCATCGAATTGGACCCTACCGACTTTCTCATTGCATTCGATGCTGCCAAAGCAAAGCTTGCGCAATCGCTGAGGACTGTCGTCAATCTATTTGAACAGGTCAAGGAACTGGAAGCAAAGGCCGAAATCGACCAAGCGCAGCTGATCAAAGCCACGCAGGATTTTCAACATCGAGAAAATCTGGTCGATTTAGGCGGGGTTTCTCTGGAAGATTTTGAACACGCTGAAGCCGCCCTTAAAACAGCATTCAATACATTGATCTTGACCCATCATCAATTAAAGGCCGCTATTTCTCAAATAGACAATACGACTGTCACTACACATCCATTGGTCGAACAGGCAAAAAACAAGCTGAGAGACGCTTGGGTCAAATTGCAGCGCTGCAAAATTTATGCGCCGGTAAGAGGCATCGTCTCTCAAAGAAAAGTCCAGGTTGGAGAATGGGTCAATCCGAATGATCCTCTGTTGGCGATTATTCCATTAGATCAAATTTGGGTAGATGCCAACTTCAAGGAAGTGCAGCTCAAACATCTCAGGATAGGGCAGCCGGTCAAAGTGACTTCAGATATGTATGGAAGAAGCGTTGTCTTCCATGGAAAGTTGATCGGCTTGACAGGAGGAACTGGAGCCGTATTTTCAGTCCTTCCTCCTCAAAATGCCACCGGCAATTGGATCAAGATCGTACAACGATTGACGGTGAGGGTTCAATTCGATCCAGAAGAGATCAAAAAAAATCCTCTCATGCTCGGCTTGTCGCTTGAAGTGAGAGTCAATACTCATGAAAGGGACGGTAAGAGGCTTCCACAGATATGTCCACCTCAACCTATCTATGAGACGGATGTTTTTCAAAGACAGATACAGGGCGCAGATGAAGTGATAGAACAAGTGATCCTGGAAAATGTCGATCCCGTCTATCTTGCCGACAATCGTTTCGCGCCTTCATTCGAAGGAGAATAGAAATGCAGCAAGAGTCCTCAATAAAAAGCTCCCATTTGACAGGACTTCATCTTGTATTGGTCACCATTTCCCTTTCTCTTGCCGCATTCATGATCGTGCTCGATAGTTCGATCGCGAATGTCTCCCTCCCGTATATCGCCGGCGATCTAGGTGTAAGCGTCAACCAGGGCACCTGGGTGATCACTTCTTTTGCTGTCGGCAACGCAATCGCTCTTCCTCTGACAGGATGGTTGACGAAACGGATCGGATCTGTCCGATTGATGGTGTCAACCATGGTCTTATTCGCTTTATTTTCATGGCTGTGCGGCGCGGCATTAGACTATCCCATTCTCGTCGGAGCCAGGTTCATGCAAGGGTTCGTAGGAGGACCATTGATTCCATTGAGTCAAAGCCTTCTTTTACTGAGCTATCCTCCGGAGAAAAGAAATTTTGCCAACGCTATTTTTTTGATCGTCATTGTCGTTGCTCCTATTGCAGGGCCCATTTTAGGCGGCTGGATCACATTCAATTATACTTGGAGATGGATCTTTTACATCAATGTGCCTATTGGGATTTTAGCAGCTCTGATCTGTTGGCCTATCATGAAGGATAGAGGATCGCAGTCCAGTAAAATTCCCTGCGATTGGATAGGTCTATTTTTGTTGACGATCGGAGTCGGCTGCCTGCAAATCTTGCTCGACAAAGGAGAGCAGCTCGATTGGTTCGAGAACCCTGTGATTTGGATGTTGGGAATCGCTTCTTTTGTGTCCCTGACATTTCTAATGGTTTGGGAAAAATACGAACAGAATCCATTGCTCGATTTCAAATTATTCAAGATCCGCAATTTTGCGATCGGCGCTATGATGGCCATGATGATGTTTATGATCTTTTACGGGACCATTGTGATTACGCCTCTATGGCTGCAGACGCAAATGGGCTATAATGCCTATTGGGCTGGAGTCGCCGTATCTCCTATGGGAATTTTCCCATTTTTACTCGCTTTGCCTGTGGCAAAATTGATGAGCAAAGTCAGACTAGAACGGCTTTTGTCTTTTTGTTTTTTTATTCTCGCCCTTACCTTCTTTTGGTATTCGTCATTCGATACAGATGTAAGCCTGGGATTCATCGCATTCTCTAGACTCATATTGGGAGTGAGCATTGCAATTTTTTTCAATCCTCTGGTCACTCTTAGCATCCAAGACATCCCCAAAGAAAAACTCCCTTCGGCAACAGGTCTTTTTTATTTCTTCCGAACCATGGGCATTTCTACAGGAACATCCGGCTTTGTCTATTTATGGGACAGGAGATCGATCCAACATCATTTCCATATGGCAGAGCTCACTACGCCCTACAATGAAAATACCAGTCAAGCTATCGCGCAACTCGATCAGCTGCATCTTGCGGGAGAAAAAGGGAAAGAAATATTAAATACCCTTTCCGATAAACAGGCGTACATGCTGGCTACAAACGACATCTTCTGGTTATCAGCGATTCTATGTATCGGTCTGGTATGCATCACCTTTGCATTTAAAAAGAGACAATCGAAAGAACCGATTGTCATTCATACAGCAGACTGAGTTTCTGTTGCTCAAAGACTATAAACATTGGTCTTTTTCAGGCACTTTAGAGTTTGTAGACACACTCTTATATGCCTGCTGCGGATGGGCCGGTTTATTTGGATGCTGATAGACTAATTTTCCTTTTTTAATCATTACGGAAAGAAAATGAATTCTTAAATACTGAGCATCTCTATCTAAAATCTTACCTATTTGAACGGGCTGTAAAGGACCAAAGGAACAAAGCTCTATAATGATATCTTCAACTTCTTCTTTTGCTGAACGTTTTTTTAAATGAATAATTCTATTCTTTAAATCTTGCGGCAAATCCGGGAACCCCTTAGGTATCGCATTTAACCCCTTATGTAAGGGGTTCACACAGGTGGGTAACTCTTCAGAGAGGCTACTTATATAAGGGGTTCCTACTCCTTTAATAACTATTCCCGCCGTGTCATTATTCCCAATTATTTGAGGTACAGGCTGATAGTATGTTTCACTCCCGCTCCCCTTCATAGTAAGAAGCCCAAGATCGCGAAGATGTCTTAATGCATTGCTAGCTGCTAAAGTATGGGTTCCATTAATTTGCCTATAGTCCTGATTAGTAATGGCACCGACTTCACGAGCTAATACGAGAGCACGCATATCAGATTCGGATAATTTAAGCTCATGGAATTGCGATAGCCATCTAAGATCGCCCTCATCTAGTAAATGATGAGGCAACAATAAAAGGTTAAATTTATTTCGATCTCGATCAGTCTCGATGAGTGGAGGCGTAGATAATCCTGCTTCATTCATCAATCTTTTCATCGTTGTGATTCCTGTTCCTTTTGTCTCTGCAAATTTAAGATCGTGAAATACTGCGGCTATTTTTTCATTTCTGGTTAGTGACCCAGACTGGCACATCTCATCAAAAGGCTTTAGAGAATAGCCGGGATTATGAAATTCAATTCGATTTGAATAACGAATAATTTGTATAGCTTGGCCAACGCGATAGTCTCGATGCATAAGCGCATTAGCAAGAGCCTCGCGAATGACATCTCTCGGAATGGACGGAACATCGCTTCGTTGAAGATCTCCTGTTTTTAACTGAAAACGAGTCGGTAAATCGCTCATAATTTGCGCATGTAGCCGTGTTATGACAGTGACAAGAGCTTCTCGATATTCTATTGAATGATACCTTTCCAAGGGATTCTGGACCCATTCTATTCCTTCTACTAAAATATAGTCGATTCGAGCGGCCATCGGCATTGTTCTTCTTAGCGCGGCTTTAGTTCCAAAAAGCAATAATCCGCCAATGGTGGGAATGATTTCTTTGCCTTTTCTCACCGCATGTCCTAGAGAGATCAATAACTGTCGGTCATCGAGTACTAATTCGCTTGCGGAAGGATCGATTTGTATACGCAATCTGCGATACTCTGTTATAGCATCTGATGCAACATCTTCCCATGAAGTTTCGGGAAAAACATCACTTTCATATACTCGTTGTCGCCGTAATTGATATAGGAGATCTAGATCTTCAGCTGTACATCTTTGATCAGACGACCCAATACGTCTGTACGCGCCTTTTTCTTCGCCATACTTTTTGATGAAGACCGGCTTATCCCTGCAAAAAGACTCGGCAATAAAAGCAACGACCAAAACCTTGCCATCAACTGATTCAACACTTATTTTGGGGCGGATCTGAATATTAAAAGCACTCCTGCACACGCTTGCCAGATCGCACTGAATTTTATCGGGATCATCTACCCCTGTGATGCTATAACGATTATTAGAAGTGTAATCTTTGTTTTTCTTAAGACCCAAAATTAGATAACCACCACCCATGTCAGGCTCGTTGGAAAACGCTGAAATTGTCTCTATAACACTCATGCCGAGTGTTGATTTCGATTCTTTTGTCTCAATTCGTTGGCATTCATCGCAGCCCTGCAGTCGCTCAAGCAATTGTTGTAGATTAATTTCCACGGCCCACTTCGTAAAATTTTGGTTCGACTAATCTATTGTAATGTTTTAATTTTTCCCAGGGAAAAAGTTTTGCAACAGCGACTATTCGATTCAATTGGAAGTAAAGGAGATTTATACCGAACAGGAGTAAAATTACTTTTTATTTCGGATCCTGCTGTGTTCCTGACCATACCAAAAGTAGATAGAACAGCCAATGAGCATCCAAATGATGAACTGGACCCAGGTCACACCTTGTAGAAAAATCATTTGCGCTACGCAGGCCAATGTTCCCAAAAGAGGAATCCATGGCACGAAGGGTGTTTTAAAAGGACGATGCAAAAGCGGCTGAGTGTGGCGCAAGATCAGCACTCCGAAACAGACGATTGCAAATGCGAGAAGCGCACCCATTACTGTGAGCTGTCCAAGTATTCCTACCGGTAAAAACCCTGCGATGAACATAGCGACGACCATGATGAGCAATGAGGAGAAAAAAGGAGTTCTGAATTTGGGATGGATTTTTCCAAATGCTGGTGGAAGAAGACCATCCTTGGACATGCTATAAAAAATCCGTGCCTGTCCCATCATCATTACAAGCACTACGGTGCTCAGTCCTGCCAGAATGGCAATTTTAATCACAAAACGGAGCCAGATGAAAGTTGGGCCTAAAGCGTCTACGCCTACACCGATCGGATCGGCAACGTTGAGGTTCTTAAAACTGACGACTCCTGTTAAAACTAGCGCGACAATAATGTAGGCGATTGTACAAATCAAAAGTGATCCCAACATCCCTTTCGGCATATCCTTTTGAGGGTTCCGCGATTCCTGGGCTAGTGTGGAAATCGCATCGAACCCAATGAAAGCAAAAAATACAAGACCCGCTCCTCGAATGATCCCGCTCACTCCATATTGTCCAAACACGCCGATATTTTCAGGGATAAAGGGTTGCCAATTAGCAGTATTGATGTAGCCGATGCCGCAAGCGATAAAAAGTAAAATCACACCCATTTTGAGGACGACCAATATGGCATTGAAGCGCGCTGCCGTTTTGATCCCGATAGAGACCATAATGCCGATGATGAACACAATGACCACTGCGGGAAGATTGACCACGGCTCCACTTTCCTGCCATCCTAGCTTGGCATCATAAATCAGAGGTGAAGATGCCAAATGTTTTGGAATGATGATCCCAAAATCTTTGAATAAACTTACCAAATATCCAGACCATCCAACAGAAACAGTTGCAGCGGAAAACAAGTATTCTAAAGTCAGTCCCCAACCGATGATCCAGGCTGTAAATTCTCCCATAGTCGCGTAGGCATAAGAATACGCACTTCCCGCAATAGGGATTAAAGAGGCAAACTCTGCATAGCATAGTGCTGCAAAAACACAGATGATGGCCGCAATGATAAAAGAGATCGTGATTGCAGGCCCGGCATATTCAGCAGCAGCCTGCCCTGTGATCACAAAGATACCTGCTCCAATAATTGCGCCAATGCCCATGGTGACAAGGTTCATAGCACCGAGAGTGCGCTTTAATCCATGCCGTTCATCGGATGCTTCGTCCAGTAGAGATTTAATCGATTTTTTTACAAACAGTCCCTTTCTCATACAGGCCTTTTAATCTTTTAATGGCGAATTGTGTAGTCCTTGAATTTAAAACTCAAGCACAAAGAATAAAGAAATGTCGATCAAAGTAGAAAAAACATGTCTCGACAATTTTTCAAAAAGTCGAATAGTATTGATGATGTTTTGGAAATGTTGGATCATTGCTTAAATGATGATCCTCCTGAAACAGTTCGTTTTTGCTTGAAAGAGCGATGTCAGAATGCCAATGATTTACGGATCATGGCAGCGTACATCAAGACAGAACTTCGTGCCGATGTCTGGTGAGAAGGAACGCAATGTTCTGGTCTCCAAATAAAATTCAAGGGATGGAGGCAGATGAAGATGCTGCTTCTGGCTCTGGTGGTGCAGATGGACATTGGCACAGGTCACCTCACAGTTGTGGGGCCGGCGGCCCCTCCGGCCTGAACGTCAACAACAACATCGACAACGACAACGTTGGTGTGGCGGTGGCCCTCTCCGCGGAAATCCTGTTGCTTTCCTCGCTGAGCTTAAAACTCAGTGAGGAACGGACTTGATCCATCCGCCAATCATCTTTCCAATCTCTTGAATCAGTATCTGAATCGTAAGATATTGTTGATGGTCGATCGTTCGTGTATCCTTCGATAATCTGATTAATACTTTCAGTAAATCAAGCTTATTGCTGAGTGTATGAAGACACTCGAGCCTCGACTCTCCCTTTCGATGACCCGTTTCAATTAAAGCTTCCAAAAGAGCAAGTGTAGTATTTTCGCATTTTTGCCAAAGCGTGTAGCGCTGAGATTTGGGGATCTTTGACTGATAATTGTGAAGTAACTTATAAAGGTCATAGATTCTATGGAAAATTGGAATATCTAAGACAGAACGAATTTGAGTTGTCATGAAAGTAGCTCGGCTTCTTTTTGAAAAAATTACTTCTTTGAGTCAAATTTTTCAGGGTTGGGATCAGTTTAGACGAGGAAAGCGTAAAAAGAAAGACGTTCAACATTTTGAGAGGCACTTAGAGGATAATATTTTTCAACTTCAATACGACTTGACCACTTTTCAATACAAACATGGCATTTATGAGCAATTTTACGTTACCGATCCAAAACAACGACATATCAGTAAAGCACCGGTCAGGGACCGCCTCGTGCACCAAGTGGTATATGATGTTTTAACAGATGCTTTGGATAGAAAATTCATTTTCCACTCTCTCTCGTGCCGTTTAGGAAAAGGAACTCATATCGGAGTTGCGCAATTACAAGGCATGATTAGAAAAGTCAGCGCTAACGGCAAACTCCCTTGTTACGCATTAAAAATGGACATCCGAAGATTTTTCGACACAATTGATCACGAAATTCTTAAAGGCCTTCTTCGAAAACAAATCCAAGACGAACATGCTCTGAAAATTATTGACATGATCATCGATAGCTTTGTAGTCAAAGAAACCTCAGAAGGAGCTCTGGGAATACCTCTTGGAAATGTGACTTCTCAATTTTTTGCTAATCTTTATTTACACGAGCTGGATGATTTTATTAAACAAAGCCTTAGAGAGCGATATTACCTGAGATATTGCGATGATTTCATCATTTTGGCCAATGATGAAGTTCATCTGAGATCTTTAATTTTAATAATTCAAGAATTTCTGTCGAAGTGCCTTCGACTCCAGCTTCATCCAAAAAAGCTGATCGTCAGAAAATTAAATCGCGGGATCGATTTTGTTGGTTATGTTCTATTTGAAAAGTACATCGTTACCAGAACTCGGACAAAACAACGAATGAAAAATCGATTAAAAATAATGTATGAAGACTATTTGGTAGGAAAAATAGACGCAGCTCTGATGGATCAAAAGTTACAATCTTATTTGGGAATTTTGTCTCACGCAAACCAGCATGCGCTATCGATCGCCTTAAAAAACGCGTACTGGGTCCGGAAATAAATCTTTTTGAAAAATTTCAGCGCCTTCGGCGCTTCACAAAAAAACTGCTGGGGCCCATTTCTTGTAACCAGACAAAAAACAAAAAATCAAAATCCTGCTGCAAGTCCAAGTACTCAAGGACCAATGCCCTGAACTTCCGCGGAGAGGGCCACCGCCACACCAACGCTGACGATGCCGATGCAGGAGTCGTAGACGCGCAGGCCGGAGGGGCCGCCGGCCCCACAAACCGAAGACCAATTAGACCCAAACGAATCACGAGTGAGGGTTGAAGTGCGTGCATAAGTCCATGGGTTTTGTCCATCTGGATAGGTATTTGTCTCAGCTTTTTTTAGGAAATCAAAAATAATTCGGTGTAGTAATGGAGGAATGATAACTCCTGCTTTTTTTGCAGTTTCTTGCTGCTCAGGAAAAGATAGTCCTCTTTCAATCACATCTTCTCTCATGCAAATCCATCCTGGCGGAATCCTTTTGTTGCCATGCTGCCTATAAATTTCACTCCAAATATACTTATAAGCAGATGGATTTTTTCCATTTTTTGGATGTTTGAATATCTCTCCGATATTGTTAATCGTATTGGGTACTGTTAGTACTCTCTTTTCTTCGGATTTGTCAGCTTCTTTATCTAATAGCCTTGGAGCTTCTTCATCATTTGGATCATCCGGTTTATCTAAATCAAAAGGAGGATTTTCAAATGTAAAGACTTCGGGACAATAGAACCACGTATAATTCCGGCCTATCGTTTTTGTTTGTTCGCAAGGATCAGGCTTGCCTCCCCTAGCAAGGGATATTTCTTCAGGTATTGGAGGCACAGGCCCAACGTCTGCTCCTAAATAGTACTGATACATTCTTCCATCAAAGACTTTAAGAGAACCCGATCGAACGCCCTCTTTATAAGAAGCTCCTGCTGGCAAAAAGCTCTCTGGATCGATATGAGTAGGGATGTTTAATCGATATTGGCATTGCTTTTTCCATTGACCTGTTGCATCGATGAATGTCTTCCAGGATTTGCAAACTCTTTCTATACGTGCCAAGTCTTCGGACTCCAAAAAACTCAAAACATGGCTGAATTCATCGTTACGCAAGGGTGTTACATCTGGACTTGCAAAAGGACCGAAAGGTCCATAAGAGGATACAGCGGTTTTTGAGTTTTGAGTCACTATAGATGTTGTTGCCATAACCAAATTCCTTGTTTTTGGAAGGGATTTTATAATGGACAAACAATTTGATTCAATAATTAAATATATATTTAATATTCTATTCAAATATAGAAAGGATAATTTATTTTTTGTTTAGATATTGAATCTATAAACCGATTTTATTCAGGCTGCTGGCGGATACTGGATTCCCAATCTCTGATGTACTCCAGAAGCTTTTTCTTGCCTGGCTTGGAGCGCAGCATTTCCAAAGCTTCTTCATTGCTGCTCAAGTGGGCAAGTTTTGCGAGAAGATGCAAGTGCCTTTTATCCGCACTTGAAAAAAGAAAGAAAAGAGTATGGACAGGTTTTGAGTCCAATGCACCGTATTCGATTGGTTTCTGCGGAAAAACAACGACGATCACATCGAATGGATCCTGCAGCAAAAAATCCCGAGTATGAGGCACGGCGATCCCATTGTTCATCGCAGTCGGCATGAGTTTTTCTCTGTCCAATAGAAGGTCCGCCAGAACATCGGCATCAAGGCCTAACCGCTGTGCGATCAGTTTAGTGGTTCCTCTGATGATCTCTTCTTTGCTTTCGCCGGCAACCTGGGCGAATACTCCGCCTTTATGAATCGCGCGGTACAAACTGAACTGCTGCATGCCGCCGCGTTGCGATTGGGGTTCTAGATTTTCAGATGGAAGAGGGAAGATCTGGTCTTGAGCGAACGGCAGAAATTTGGTCTCGCCTTCTTCATCTGGTTTGAGCTTGCATCTCATGACCCAGTTTTCAATTTCAATACGGCTGAACCGATATTGGTGATTGAGACGGTAAGCAGGGATTTTGCCATCGCCGAGCCAGCGACGGATCGTCGTTTCCGAGACATTCAAAAGCTCTGCGACATCTTTGATTTTAAGATCCATAATTTAGCACCCCTCAAACAAAGCAATCACTTCATCGGAAGCCGTTGCTTTTAACAGTTTTTTTCGTCGTTCTTCATCTTTGATCGCGATGGTCAAATGGGAAAGAATTTTTAAATACTCCGTTTGTTTATTCTCAGGGCCTCCGATCATAAAAATCACTTTAACAGGCTGCCCGTCCAAAGCATTCCACTCGATTCCTTTTTTTTGAATGCCGATTGCGATAAAAAAATCCTCGTATCCCTCTAATTTCGCATGTGGAATAGCCACTCCCATTCCAATTCCAGTGGAAACAATTTTTTCACGTTCTAAAATCGCCTTGTAAAAAGATTGCTTGTCCAGAAGTTTGCCCGCAACATCTAAAACATTGACGAGTTCTTCAAGCACCGCATTCCGATTATCTACATTTAAAAACGAAACCAGACGGTCATCCAAATAATTGGATATCGCCACTATCTCTCCTTTTTTAAAAAATTTACGCAGATCGCTGATCCCTGTAGCAATCTGATGATTAATTCGTGCCAGTATGGCCAAAGCCGCCCTCTCCTCGTGAAGTTTTTGTAAGAGAATCTTCTTTGAGAAATGTTGCTCTACAAACAAGGGACAAAACAATTTGTGCGATGCGCATTCCTGGTGTGATTGTAAATATCTGTTTACCGTGATTGATTAATATTACTCCGATTTCACCTCGATAGTCTGCATCGATGGTGCCAGGAGTATTGAGAACTGTGATTTGATTTTTTAATGCAAGGCCGCTTCGAGGACGGACTTGAATTTCGTATCCTTCTGGAATGGCCAAACGTAGGCCGGTAGGAACGAGTACAGAATCGCCGGGTTTTAAAAGCATGTCCTCTTTGATGAAAGCGCGGACATCGGCACCGGCTGCCAGGTCTGAAGAATAGGTAGGCAGACACTTCTCATCTTCAACAATAGAAGGAATGATGACTTCTTGTTGCCGGTCCTGTTCTATTCCACAGCATACCGCTGTTTCTTCATCAACGTCGGTTTTCCTGTTTGTCATCTCTCGTGTGCTCCCACATTCTAAGAAATAGCCGCAGATTGATTTTCTTCTTCTTTCGTTTCTTCTTCAGCGGAAAGGGCTATCATCTCTTTCAGGCGCTGCGGCAATTTATTCAACGATTGCCCATAAAACATTTTAAAAGCAGAGCTAGATTGATAGGTGCGTTCATTGCCTGTTAAAAATTCCAGAAACGAAAACAATTTATCTTTTAATTCATGTCTATTAACAATGCAATCAATCATTCCTTTTTCTAAAAGAAATTCTGATTTTTGAGCTCCTGGAGGCAATTTCTGTCCCATCGTCTGCTCGACGACGCGAGGGCCTGCAAAACCGATCAAAGCATCCGGTTCTGCGAGGATGATATCGCCAAGAGAAGCAAAAGATGCAGTCACACCCCCGGTCGTGGGATTAGTGAGCACGGAAATATAGGGCAATTTCTGCTCATGGAGTTTTGCAAGTGCTGCGGAAGTTTTGGCCATCTGCATCAAGGACAATACGGACTCCTGCATTCTAGCTCCACCGGAAGCAGATACGATCACCACAGGCACATTCTTTTCCAGACCGTATTCAATGATGCCGGTAAGGCGCTCTCCAACTACAGATCCCATCGAACCGGCCATGAATGTAAAGTCCAGTACTCCGAGAGCGATAGGCATGCCGTTGATCGTGCAGCTGCCGACCATGGCCCCCTCATTTCTTCCCGACTTGGCCTGGGCGTTTTTGATCCTGTCCGCATACGCTTCCGTATCGACGAATTCCAAAGGGTCCAAAGGACTGATATCTGAGAACATTTCTTCGAAACTACCTTCGTCGGCTAACAAATGCACTCTTTGCAATGCCGAAAGACGGTAATGATAAGAACATTTTGGACAGCAGTGCAGATTCTGCTGCAGCTCGTTGGCATGGACCAGCTCGTTGCAATGGGTGCATTTCACCCAGCCGCTATAACCATCTTTTTTTGTCGACTGGATTTTAATTTTTGGTTTATTGCGGGAAAACAAACCCATTGGCCAATCCTTAATTATTTTATTTATAAAATACTTTTATACCGAAGGTGATTCAAAAATCGACTTTGGGCTGCGCCGGCGCTACAGATTTGCAGCCGCCTGCATCGGACCTGTGCTTGCACATGCCCTGCTTCGGCACCGGCAAGGCCTGCTGCAAATCTGTAGCGCCGGCAGCGCCGGCATTGCCTAAAGGCCGATTTTTGAATCACCTTCGGTATAATATACCATAAAAATCAAAAGAAAACAAGAAATACAAAAAACAACTTATAAAATATTTTATTACTACAATTTTGCTTTAGCAAACCTTTCTTCAACGTTTTTCCAGTTCACGATTTTCCAAATATTTTTTACATAATCAGCACGTACATTCTTATATTGCAAATAATAGGCATGCTCCCAAACATCGATTCCGAGCAAAGGCACAAGTCCTTCCGTACTTAATGGATCTTGATTTGCGCATGTTGCGACCCTTAGCCCCTTTTTTTCCTTGCAATATCCAAGCCATCCCCAGCCTGAACCTTGTATGGCATTCGTTTGAGCGCTCATTTTTTCAATAAAATTTTCAAAAGAGTTAAACTCTTCCTTTATCGCAGTGGCAAGCTCTCCCTTTGGCTGTTCTCCTCCCCCTTTTCCTTGAGGGGCAAGATTGGTCCAAAAAATACTATGGTTGACATGACCTCCGCCGTTGAACTTGATCGCTTTTTGCAGGGCGATCATGGCAGCTAGATCATTCTTTTTCTCCGCTTCCTGATATTTTTGCAGGGCTGTGTTCAAATTGTTTACATATCCAGCATGGTGCTTTGAGTAATGCAATTGCATGATCTCGGCGGAGATCACCGGCTCCAAAGCATTGAGATCGTAAGGAAGATCGGGAAGTTTATAAGTATTGTCGGACATCGTGGTCTCCTGTTTTTTTAAAAAACACGTTCGAATCTTTACCATCATAATTCTCATCGTCATTTCTCACAAGCCGATCCATTTTTTCAACTTTTTATATGCTAAAAAATACACTTGATTTATGTTTTCTTAACATGAACTCAAACAATAGGAGTGAACTATGTCTCTGTCTCTTAAAGTCGTTGAATTGCGAGGAGAAACTGCAAATACCGATCCATTGAGACCAAATCCGGGTAAGGAAGAAGTTGAAGAAGTCCAGGGATCTGCAAAGAAAGCTGCACAAGTAACAAGTCGAATCATCGACTCATCAAAAGCTTCCAATCCTGAGCAAAGCGAAAGAGTAATATTAGTACAAAAAGATCGAACAAATGACCAAAGCTGTTGTTCTAAAAAATGCTCCTATATTGCTGGTGTAGCAATTGGAGTGCTCGCGGTTGCCTCTTATTACACATTACAATGGGCCAACCGCCTCGCGATTGAAATGGATATTCCTACTTAAAAGGAGCGAAACATGCCAATCACAAGAATCTCCGGATCATATCCTGTTGACCGGCCAAACACTGATCCATCGAGTTTATACAATAAAACCGAGATCGATTCACCCACAACCAGTTTAAGGAATAGCATACGAGAACGAGTCATAGAAGTGCAAAAAAACCGTGAAAGTAACAAAAGTTCAAACGAAGAAACTCAAGGCGTTCGAACCTTTGAGAAAATAAATCCGAACCGTTTACACTTATGCCCATTTACAAAGTGTGTCATGATTACCGCCGTGGCCATTCATTGGATCGGATTTATTGGTTACTGCTTAAATTGGGGTAATTACGAGATAAACGCAATGCCAGGTATTCCGAAGTGATGGGTCCTATTGCCACAGCATTCTTATTTTCTGGAATGCAAGGATAGATTTTAAAAAAAGCATCTACTGTCGATGGGCTAGTGAAGACGATCTCATCGACAGTTTCTAAATCGGGCACGGGAAGCAATTTTTGGGCCACCGTGTCATAGAGATCGCATGTCCTGTGAGAAATCTTTCTTTCGATGAGATAATCCAAGATTTTAGGCCTGGACAAGGATGATCTGGGCAAAAAAAGAAAAGCCTCTGTTAAATCCATTCTTTCGAGTAGTTCGATCATCCCTTCTTGAGTTTCTTCTTTAGCAATATAGTTCGGAAAAATAGCATATGAAGACAGTGCATAAGCTGTTACACGGCCAATTGCTAAAATCTGTTTTTTTATCAAGATATCCCGGCTGAAATGCAACTGATCAAAGAGATCAAAAAAGACCTTCACCCCATTTTTACTGGTGAAAAGCACATGAGTATACTGAGCTATTTTTTCGAAGGCATTTTTAATTTCGGGTGAATCAAGACTGCGAGGAACGATTGTAATCACGGGATAATGAATGACTCGTCCCTCTGCAGAAAAATGAGGGGGGTCTGAACCGAGATACAGGATCGTTTTCATTTTCTGCTGTCCAAACAAGAGAATAATTCAGCCATCTCTCGATCCTCTTCTCGAGCTACAATTGCTAACCGGCCTTGCAAAGGGAGTGTTTGTCCATTTAAACGGATTCTGTTGCGATGCGTCAGATTCAAACGGATCAATGCCGCTTCCGCAATGACAACTCCATCGAAGTCGCTACGATCTAACAAATAAAGCCTCCGCTCGATCGTCCCTCGAATGTCGACGCATTTTAAATCAGATCGCAGGCATTTGATCATTTCATCCCGCCGTACACTCGATGATCCTATGATCGCACCTTCAGGCAACGTTTCCAATCTTTCCTGATCTCTTAGGACCAGCGCATCAGAAGGATCAATCCCTTGCGTAATGGCCACGATGGACAAGCCGCGAACGAGGGGATCAGGAAGATCTTTTGCCGAATGAATCCCAATCCGGCATTTCTTTTCGAGAAGCATGTCATCGATTTCTTTTGTGAAAAAATCAGTTTTGTCCAACTCGCGCAGTGACGTTTTTAAATCTTTATCGCCAATCGTTTTTTGCCATATCGGCTCGAAATCCACTTCAGAATGAATACGGCGAAGTGCATGCAAGACTTCATCCACTTGCGCTTGAGATAGCTTAGAGTCTCTGGCGCCAACTGAAATCCGTAAAACTTCAGAGCAAGAGATCATGGATCGCCTCTTCTACAAAATCGATCCCTTTGAGAGAGATTTTTTGTGAAAGTTCTTGCGAAATGCCTTTGAGATTTCTTTTTGGAAGCACACATTTTCGAAAACCCATATGAACAGCCTCTTTCAAACGGTTTTCAATGCGAGGCACGTTGCGCACTTCGCCTCCCAGTCCCACTTCCCCAAGAATGACTGTCTCAGGATCGATCGGTTTGTTACAGAAAGAGGAAGCAATCGCAAGGAGAACTCCGAGATCGATAGCAGGCTCTACAATTTTTAACCCCCCTGCAACGGATACGAATACATCGCAATGATAAAGCTGGTAGCCCATTTTTTTCTCAAGGACAGCCAGGAGCAAGGCCAAACGATTTTGATCGAGCCCGGTAGATTTTCGTGTAGACGTAGAAAAAGCGGAAGATGCGACAAGCGCCTGCACTTCCACAAGCATCGCGCGGGTTCCTTCAATTGTAGGAATGATGACCGAACCTGCTGTTTCCTTGGTCCTTTCCTCCAAAAAAAGAACAGATGGGTTGATCACTTCGCTGAGTCCATCGATGCCCATTTGAAATAAAGCAATGTCATCTGTCGGCCCAAAACGGTTTTTCACAGCCCGCAAAAGACGGTAACCATGTTGACGGTCCCCTTCAAAATCCAA
>DATIJE010000076.1:0-5588 GCA_035478995.1 Rhabdochlamydiaceae bacterium
TGTCACCCGATATGTCTATCATCGGCAGATAAATAATGTTACATCAAATCTCAAAGCTACTTAATAAATTAACTTTCTATTTTTTATCTTTGGAAGATTTTGATAGGATTGGGTAATGTGAAGAAGTTATACCGAATGTGATTTAAAAATCGGTTTTGAGCTGCGCCGGCATCTTCATCTTTGCAGCCGCCTGCATCGGACATGTGCTTGCACATGCCCTGCTTCGGCAACGGCATCGCCTGCTGCAAATCTGTAGCGCCGGCATTGCCCAAAACCGATTTTTAAATCACATTCGGTATTAGACCTATACGGGCTATTCTTGTGGAGGAATATGAGTGAAGAAATAAAACGTGTCGGCGCAATGTTGAAAGCAAAGCGCAAAGAATTAAACCTTTCTCTAAAGGAAGTGGAAAATTCGACCTCGATCCGATCCGGCTATCTGGAAGCCATTGAAGAGGGCAGGATCAATCAATTTATCTCCAGTGTGTATGCGCTGGGATTTTTCAAACAATATGCAGTTTTCCTGGGAATGGACCCTGAGAGGATCATCAAGGAAAATCCCATAGCCTTTAAAATGCCTGCGGAAAAACACGAATTTTCCTATGGCATCGGCACACTTGAAGTGCGAGGCAGCATGGGAGGCGGAGTGAAGTGGTTCCCAAATTTGATTTGGGCAGGGGTTTCGGTCATGGTGATCGTGGCTGCCTGGTATCTCGCAAAATATTTGGGCATCATTTAATTAACATCCAAGAGCACTTATGTCCTCTGCTCCATCGAACCATCTCATCAACGAAAAATCGCCGTATCTTTTGCAGCACTTGCATAATCCGGTCGATTGGTATCCATGGGGCAAAGAAGCGTTTGAGTTGGCCCAAAAGCAGGACAAGCCTATTTTTCTATCCATCGGCTACGCCACTTGCCACTGGTGTCATGTCATGGAGAAAGAATCATTCGAAGACTTAGAAGTCGCCACGCTCATGAATGAAGTGTTCGTAAACATCAAAGTCGATCGGGAAGAGCTCCCCGAAATAGATACTATTTATATGGAATTTGCCCAAGCCCTGATGTCTTCATCAGGTGGATGGCCTTTAAATATCATTTTAACGCCGGACCTCAAGCCATTTTTCGCTGTGACCTATCTTCCTCCCAAAAGTAAAAGGGGGCTTATGGGCTTGAAGGAATTTTCCGGACATATCAAACAGCTTTGGCAAAGCGAAGACCGCGCAAGGCTTTTGGAACAGGCTGATAAGCTCGTAGAAATGTTTCAGCGAGCGTCCATTTCAAAAGGAGAAGACTTGCCATCCGAGGTGCATTTATCGGCTTCCGTCCAGGTTTTATTCGATATCGCGGACCCTATTTATGGAGGGATCAAAGGATCTCCCAAATTTCCCATGGGATATCAAGCCAATTTGTTACTTGCATTCGCGCGTGATAAAAAGGACAGCCGGGCATTGTTCTTCGTCGAGTTGACCTTGGACATGATGCACAATGGGGGGATTTATGATCATCTGGGAGGCGGGTTCTCTCGATATAGTGTAGATGAACGATGGCATATCCCTCATTTTGAGAAAATGTCCTATGACAACGCCATTCTTGCCAATACCTACACAGAAACTTGGCGTTATACGAAAAAAGCCCTATACAAAACGGTGGCCGAAGAGATCCTCAATTATATCTTGCGAGATATGACGCATGAGGAAGGAGGATTTTATTCCGCTGAAGACGCCGATACGGATGGACAGGAGGGGTTGTTTTATACATGGACTTCTACTGAAATCCAAGAATCTCTTTCTTTAGAAGAGACAGAGCTTTTTTGTCAGTTCTATGGAGTCACACTAGAGGGCAATTTTGAAGGTAGAAATGTCTTGCATATCGATGTTCCTTTGGAGGAATTCGCGGAAATAAAAGGGATGCCGATCGATCAGCTCGAAGCAGCTCTCTCCCGCGCTCGGTCGACTCTGTTTAAAAAGAGGGAGCAGCGGACCAAGCCTTTCAAGGATGACAAGATCTTGACTTCCTGGAATGGGTTGATGATCCATTCTTTTATCAATGCCTGGGGATCTTTCAATGAAGAAAAATTCCGTGAAGCCGCAGTGAAAGCCGCTGAGTTCATTAAATCCAATCTTTGGAAAAATGGAAAGCTTCTCAGACGATGGCGTGAAGAGGAATCCCGTTTCAATGCAGGACTCGAAGATTACACGTATTTGATAAAAGGCCTTCTTTCGCTTTTCGAACAAGGCTGCGGCAGCAACTATTTGAAATGGGCGATCGATTTGGCGGATATCCTCGAATTGGATTTCAAAGAAGAAAATGGAGCTTTTTATCAAACAGATGGCAGCGATCCATTGTTGATCCGCAAATGCGAGTTCTATGATGGAGCGGAACCATCTGGAAATGGGGTCCATTGTGAAAATCTGTTGCGACTTTATCAAATGACCCAAGATGAAAAATACTTAGATCAAGCTGAAGACATACTCAAAGCAGCAAAAAAATACATCGAAGCCTATCCTCCAGGCGCATGTTACCATCTGATCGCCCTGCACCGTTATTTAAATGTCAAAGCTCCGACCGTCGTCATCGCTTTAGATGAAAATGGAGTTACGGAAAAAGAAATTGCGGAAATGGTCAATTCCCATTTTTCTCCTCATGCTGTAGCCGTGTGGAAAAAAAAGGACGATCAGCAATTGCTTTCCATCCTCCCATTTGTAAAAGACAAACTTCCTGTCGATGGTCAAACGGCTGTGCATATCTGCAGAACTGATATGTGTCTGCCTCCATTGATTAAAAAAGAAGAAATAGCCAAAGCACTCAACGAGTTATAGGAATAAGAACATGAATATGCGGAATCTTGGTGATTATGCGATCGTAAAACAAATTGGACAAGGCGCCTTGGGAACCGTGTTCCTCGCAGAACATCGGTTTTTGAAACGCACTTATGCTCTGAAAGTCTTGCCCGAAGAGCTTGCCTCGGACAGAAATTTTGTCCAGCGGTTCGAAAAAGAAGTGGCAAGTCTTGCCATTCTCGATCATCCAAATATCGTTAAGATGCATAACGTCTCCTTTTCTGACGGACAACATTTCCTGGTGACCGATTGCATTGTGGACGAACTTGGCGAAACGACCAATTTAGCTCAGTATTTAAGCCAAAATGAAAAGCCTTTGAATGAAGAAGAAATTGTAAAAATTGCGCATCAGTTGGCATCAGCCTTAGATTACGCGCATCAAAAACAGATCGGCGAAGAGTCTTTTGTACATCGTGGGATCAAGTTGAACAATGTCCTGATCGGAAAGGGGAAAGATGGAATGAATGTATTCCTCTCTGATTTTGGACTTAGCCGTGTCGTGGGGACAGGAGCAGTGCTGACTAGAACCTACAAAGCACTCTCCGAATCTCTCGGCGTCGCCCCTGGTCTTTTCAATTCCAAGCCAGGTGTGGAGAAATATGTTCCTACGCAAGGGGAATCGAATAAATTGACTAAACTGCATCTGTCTTTTTTGCAGAACTATTCTTTTTTGGCGCCGGAACAAAAAGTAATCGATGAATTTCATCCGATCGATACCAAAGTGGACATTTATGCTTTTGGCATTTTGATTTACTATTTGATCATGAGAGAATATCCGGAAGGTTTTTTCGATTTGCCCTCAGCGCGAATTCAAGATTTCAAACTGAATTGGGACCTTCTCATCTATCGATGTTTGCAGCGCGATCCCGCAAAAAGACCTTCTTCTTTAAGACAGGCATTGGAAGAACTGCTGACCTCTATTTCTCCAGTACGTGCAATTGCAGCGCACATCCAGAAATGGAACACACCGGCCCAAGCCGCTCTTAATGCATCCGAACATGTCCCATTTGAAACACATTCTGAAGAGGAACTCGTTTACTCGGGAAAAGCACCTTATCTCAAAGCTGAAGCTTCGATAGGCGATGCACCAAGGCCGATCATCAGGCCGCGGGAGATAAAACGCCCAGAATTCGACGCAGACCCAGGAGCGATCTTCCAGACCGAGACCACAGTGGCGCGATATCAGCCCGTCTGCAACGAAGATAAGAATATCGAGCCTTTATTGACAGAGATGGGGGTGATTAGAGGCGGGAGGTTCACTCGGGGAAGCAATCATGGCGGCAGAGACGAAATGCCCCAGAATGAGATTTCTTTGCCCGGTTTTGCGATTGATGTCCATCCCGTGACGAACGAGCAGTTCGTCCGCTTCCTCGAGGCAATGGGAGGAGAAAAAGACGCGAACAACAATGATATTATCCGGCTCAGAGATTCCCGGATCAAACGGAGCGGTGGAAAGCTCAGCATCGAATCAGGTTATGCCAAACATCCCGTTGTAGGGGTTGCATGGTATGGAGCGGTCGCTTATGCGAAATGGGTCGGCAAACGTCTTCCTACCGAAGCAGAATGGGAAGTGGCGGCATACGGCGGCCTTGACGAATGCGTGTATCCAACAGGCAGCAACATTGAGCGCTCCCAAGCAAATTTTTTCAGTTCCGATACGACTGCAGTGATGAGCTATCCGGCCAATGGATACGGTCTTTACGACATAGCAGGCAATGTGTATGAATGGTGTCAAGACTGGTACGATTACCATTATTATGACATATCCCTTCAAGAACCGGAAAATCCCAAAGGTCCTCTTCAAGGAGTTTACAGAGTTCTTCGCGGCGGGTGTTGGAAAAGCTTAAAAGAAGATATGCGATGCGCCCACAGGCATCGAAACAATCCCGGTACCATGAACGGTACCTACGGATTCCGATGCGCGGCGGACATTTCTTAGTATGATCTCTATTTTATTCGTCTGCGCAGGCAACATCTGCCGGTCTCCAGCAATGGCAGCCGTTTTGGAAAAAATGCTATCCGAAAAAAAAGCTTCCACTCGATTTACGATCGATAGCTGCGCCACCACCGCCTATTATCTCGGTTCCAATACAGATGAACGGATGCGCAAAGCTGCGGAAAAGCGGGGAGTGCAGATCCACCATCGCGCTAAGCTCTTCGATGAGCGGTTTTTCCAACTATTCGATCACATCATCGCCGCAGACAAAGACATCTTAAAAACTCTAGAAAAGATGGCAACCACCCCTCAACAAAAGGCCAAGTTACATCTCGCAGGTAGTTTCAGCACTAAATACTTAAATGAAGATATCCCCGATCCGTACTACGGCGGGGAAAAAGGCTTCGATCACGTCATGGACATGATCGAAGATGTTTGTCATGGAATATTAAAGTATCTTGGCGAATGAAGATTAACTCTTCAAGATAGTGTTGCTATGATCTTACTTGGATCTTTTCAGGATTAAGAACATCTGGATCTAGTTTGCAATTTTTAATGTTAATTTCAGTGTCGATAAGTTTCCAGTACGTGAAAGAATCTGGATCGGCTTTGACATATTTGAAGATTGTATTACCTTCATCATCAAAATCTTTTTTCTCAATCATTTGCTGAACAATAGGCTCTTTTCTTAATTGGAATGTAATTTTAGATGAGTAATCGCATGATCCTACAGGTATAGCCATGGACCTGTGTCCAGCTAAGAGATATGAGAAATTTATATTTTCTAGTTCTAATTCAAAGAAGATAAC
>DATIJE010000077.1:0-12608 GCA_035478995.1 Rhabdochlamydiaceae bacterium
GTCAATACCGAGCAATTGCATTTCGATGCTTACATTCATATGTGCCGTGCGCGGGGATTTGATTTGAATTGGGACTTTACGCGCTTTTGCAAAGCTGCGCATTTTGAATCGACAGGGCTACGAGATGCCATTTATGCTGAATTTCCTTCTCTTTATGCACAAGAGCCAAACTGGGACGTTCTATACGCTGAAAAGAAACAAGCCTATTTGAACTGCCTCAAAACCGGAAAGCTTCAATTGATGCCTGGTGTGGAAACCCTTTTAATCGCATTGGAAAAGGCAGGAATCAAACGGTGCGTGGTCACGAATTCATTAAAAGAACAGATCGACTTCATCAAAGCTGGGCTTCCTGTTCTTCAAACGATACCTCATTGGATCACGCGTGAAAGTTATAGCCGACCAAAGCCGAACCCCGATTCTTATCTTAAAGCGCTAGAATTGTTTAAAGAAACTGGAGATCGCATCATCGGCTTTGAAGATACGAGCCGGGGGCTTAGAGCTTTGAAAGATGCGGGATCGGATGTCAACGTCCTCGTCTGTCCGCTCGAACATCCTCAGCTTGAGACCATCCCTTTTCCAGACTTTGTCCACTTTACTTCTTTTGAAGAAATTCCGGAATCATTTCAATAATGAACCTGCATGAGGAACAGGCCTTGGGGAGGAGCCGTCCTACCGGCCTTTCTTCGGTCTTTGGCTTGGAATATCTCTGCGATCCCATCTAAAGCAATGTGGTTTCTTGAAACATCGAGCAAGGTTCCGACAATGTTCCTGACCATTTTATACAAAAAACCATCGCCTTCGAATTCAAAACGGATCCCTCCTGGTTCTTCGACCAGGTCGAGGCGTCTTAGTGTCCTCACTGCATTTCGTGAAGCGCTTCCTTCCTTTGCTTCGTGCGCAAAAGAAGTAAAATCATGAGACCCGATGAACAAGGGTGCGGCACGATGCAACAAATCCACATTGATCCGATGCAAGATGTGGGTGCTGTAAAGTCTTTTGAAAGGGTTGATGACTCTGTCCAAATGGATGTGATAATGATACGTTTTCCCTACTGCTGAATAGCGGGCATGGAAATCTTCAGCAGCCTCCTCGACGTTCCTGACCCGAATATCGTGAGGCAAAAGAGCATTGAGAGAAAAGCACAAGCGTGAAAGAGGTATATCTTCTAAGAAGTTAAAATGCGCGGTTTGGCCAAGAGCATGGACGCCTGCATCTGTTCTGCCGGCTCCAATTACAGGTGTTGGTTTTCTCAAGACGGTTTCAAGGGCTTTCTGAACTAGAGTTTGAATGGAGACTGAATTGGCCTGGACTTGCCATCCTCCGTAATTGGTACCATCGTAAGAAATTAAAAGTTTGTATTTTTTTATCGGCATTGGGAGAGCAGCATTTCAGCAAGGGCTAAATCTTCTGAAGTGGTAATTTTTAAGTTTTGATATGAGCCTTGCACAATTTTTACAGGATGGCCTGCTAATTCTACGAGGGATACATCGTCTGTGACAACGCAATCTTTGTGAGCGGCCAGTTGAAATCCCTTTTTCAGCAATGACGGGGTCATCACTTGGGGAGTTTGGACCTCCCATAGGCTAGAGCGTTCGAGTGTTTTGATTACAAATCCTTCCTCGTCGATTTGCTTGATCGTTGGCTTGACCGGAACGCCGAGGACAGCAGCTCCATGTACAGCGGCCTCTGAGATGACATTTTCTAAATCCTTTCGGAACAATAGTGGACGCGCAGAATCATGGATGCATAACAAATGTGCCTTATCAGACACCAAGTTCAGACCATTGAACACAGAGTCTTGTCTTCTCTGGCCTGGTGATGCGTATAAAATAGATGGAGATGCAAGAGATGGAAATAGAGAACGGTAGATTGGGTCGCAAACAACGATGATCTCGAGCACATTTGGAAAGGAAGCGAACAGCTCAAAACTGTGTAGGGCGATCGGTTTGTTCATCAATGAAAGAAACTGCTTGGGGACAGGATTGTTCATGCGCAGCCCTTGCCCGCCCGCTAAAAGAATGATTGAAATAAGTGGTGTAGACATTGGATAAGAGGCGCAGAATGCGACCGGGGCCGCATTCTGCTAAATAGGAATTATGATAAATGTTTGCTGACTAGTTTTGTCATTTCAAACATATTCACAGTTTTTTTGCTGCCGCCAAATACTTTCGCAAGTTTGTCATCTGCGATGATATTGCGTTTGTTATTTGGATCTTGTCTCTTATGAGCTTTGATGTAAGCCCACAATTTTTTTGTCACTTCGGTACGAGGCATTGGGCCTCTTCCAACGATTGCAGCCAGTTCTTCGCTGACTTGCATTGGTTGCATGAATTTTGATTTTTTTTCTTTTGCCATGTCTTTACTCCTTTGAAAGTACTGAAATTATTGGCCTGCCCGCAAATCAAAGCCTCTGATCGACTCAGGGGATTGGATTTGCGGACTGGCTCTCGAGGGTTGATAAAGTTTATTCCTCGAATGACATCTTGTAGCTTTCCTATGATATTATAGTCAAAAAAAATCGTGTAGGAGACCGCTTAAATTTATTTTGCACCCATTTCGGGTAGAGAATATGAGATTTTCTTGCCTCTTACTCATACTCGTGGCAATTTATTATTCTATACGATCTTTTTTAACAATTTATCATAGTACCATATCTATGAGTTCTTTACTCGATGAAAATGCCTCCGGACTGAGAAAAAAAATCAACTCGCTTTCCTCTTTGCTCCAGGATTTAAAAAAATGTTCCACCATTGTTGAAAAATTGGATGTTTTGAACCGGTTTTCTATAGTAAAAAAATTTTTACTAGAGCCGAGTCTAATCCGTACTTTTCTAGCGGGGCTATCGCCGGAATGCGAATTGATCATCAAATCGATCATTGCAATCGATCAGGCTCATAGAGTGTTTTACACTCCTCCCGGCATCTCGAGCTCTCTGCAAAGATTGAGAGAGCTTTTGGATACGCTTCTTCCCGTTGAAAAATTTTATTCGGAGATAGGGGGGATCGTAGGCTATCACTGTTTGATGCTGCAGCTTTTATCTTCCAATGATCAGCAATTTGATTCTGACAATGTGGAATATCATCGTGCTGCAGGTATGGATATTTCTCAAATGGACGTAGAAGTCCGAAAGGCGATTTTCTGGGGATTGCAAAAAATGGCCGAGGTGGCCGAGATCTATCCCGTCGGAGGCGCTGCAGATAGGCTGCGGCTGCAAGATGAAAAGACAGGCCACGCCTTGCCGGCTGCTAAATTGATATTTTGTGGAAAGACCCTGTTGGAAGGGTTGATCTCAGATCTTCAAGCCCGGGAATATTTACATTTCAAGTTGTTCGGCATTCAGATTTGCACCCCTGTGTCCATGATGACCTCTAAAGAAAAGGACAATCATCGTCAGATCTTGTCCATTTGCGAAGAGAACCAATGGTTCGGACGGCCTAAAAACAGTTTTCGTTTTTTTTGCCAGTCCGCAGTGCCTACCATGAATAAAAATGGGGATTGGTGTTTGCAAAGCCCGATGCAGCTCTTATTGAAGCCCGGAGGACATGGGGTCATTTGGAAACTTGCAAGAGATGAAGGGGTTTTTGACTGGCTATGTTCTCTTGGAAGAAAAAAGGCTCTAGTAAGACAAATCAATAATCCGATTGCAAGCTGCGACCACGGGATCCTTGCGTTTATGGGATTGGGCTGCCAAGAGAACAAGACTTTTGGTTTTGCATCCTGTCCAAGACAGACTCAGGCGAGCGAAGGAGTCAATGTTCTGATTGAAAGAAGATTGGAGAAGGGTTTCGAATATGTTTTAACAAACATAGAATATTGTGATTTCAAAAAATTCAACATCGTCGATGGCCCTAATGAGGATGGAAGCAGCTATTCCAAATTTTCTTCCAATACGAATATTTTGTTCATCGATCTCAAGACGATTATGGAAACGGTTTATCATTGTCCCATTCCAGGCATGCTCATCAATCTTAAAACTTCCACATATAGAAATGAACGCGGAGAAGTGAAGGAAGAAGAGATCGCTCGTTTGGAATCCACGATGCAGAACATCGCGGATTGTTTTGGCGAACGTTTTGAGAATCCATTAATTCAATCTGAAAGACACCAATTGAGGACTTATTTGACCTACAATGAAAGAAACAAAACGATTTCCACAGTCAAAAAAGAATATGTTCTCGGTTCCTCTATTTTGGAAACGCCTGAAGGATGTTTTTTGGATGTATTAAAAAATGCAGGCGATTTGCTGATCCACTTCTGTGGAATGGGGATTCCAAAATTTGACGAGGCTGCAATCCTCACACAGGGACCTCCTTTTATCTTTCTCTATCATCCTTCTCTTGGACCCTTGTACTCAATCATTGGACAGAAATTAAGACGCGGTCGAATCGGGAATGAGAGTGAGCTTCAGCTTGAAATTTCCGAAGTAGATATTGAAAACCTGAACATCGATGGAAGTTTATGCATCCGAGCAGAACAAGTCATAGGCCATCCTGAAAATGGAATATTGAAATATTCTGAAGCCTGTGGGAAATGTGTGCTTAAAAATGTCCAAGTCCGCAATCAAGGCATCGATCGAGATGCCCAGAATGTTTTCTGGAAAAATGAAATTTTCAGAAAAGAGGCATGCATGATTTTTATTCGAGGAAACGGGGAATTTTATGCAGAAGATGTATGTTTTGATGGAAACCAGCATATCATAGTAGAGCCTGGGACGCGTGTGACAGCGGAATCTGAAAATGGAAACCTGAAATTTCGGACAGAAACGATTGTTCAGGCAAGCTGGATCTGGAAATACGATCTGGACGAGGATTATAATATCAATCTGAAAAAGCTTGAAATGCCATTGCACTGATGAGAGTGCAACGGCATATTGGATTTTTCAATCAGGCATGTTGAGGAGCTTGTGATGCTCTTCGATTATGGACGAGAAGAGTAACAACTGCAGCAAGAATGGCGCCGGTTGTTGCTGCAACTGCACCGACGATCAAAAGCTGCTTGTTCGCATTCATGAAGTCTCTCATCGAATTGAAATGAGGTCTTACAACATCAGCAGCTTTGGTTGCGAAATTTGCGAGGTGGGTTCCCATTCTGGAAACGGTTTTGTGCATCCAAGACCCTGCATTGCTGGCAACAGTTTGTACATTATGGCAACCATTCGTCATTACTTCATTGATTTTCATAGAGTTCTCCTTTGGTTCTTTTTTGCGTTTCAGGTGAAAAATTTTAAAAATCAAAATTATAGGATGGAAGTGATTATTGTAAAGGATATGTTAAGCATCTGTTAAAAGCACAGGGAGATTAAGGGGGATCATTTTGACTTTTTTCCTCGGTTTTGAGATCATTTCAACGACAACAACATGGGTGGATTATGAATGAACAGACATTGGATTTGATGAAAAGCATCGAAGATAGACTTCTCCATATGTGGAGGTATCTTTGACCTGGCCAACAAGGAAAAAAAGGTCGAAGAACTTCAGCTAGAAATGGAAGATTCCAATTTTTGGGAAGACAATGTCGCAGCCCAAAAAGTGATCAATGAGGCCAATGCCCTTAAGGCATGGACCGTTCCCTATAAAGACTTAAAGGAACGGTTTGAAAATGTAAAAGCTCTCATCCCTGAAGCTGAAGAGACAAAAGATCCTGAATTGGTAGAAATTCTTCAAAAGGAATTGCTCATTGTCGATAAGCTTCTATCAGAACTTGAGGTCCGAAAAATGCTTTCGGGAGAATTAGATGCAAAAAACAGTTATTTGAGCATTAATTCTGGCGCCGGAGGGACTGAAGCTTGCGATTGGGCTTTAATGCTCTCCAGAATGTACCAAAGATGGGCTGCAAAAAGAGGCTGGAAGGTCGAGACGCTCGATACCGTCGAAGGAGATGTAGCGGGTATTAAGAGCATTACGTTTAAATTTACCGGACCTTTTGCTTATGGATATTGTAAATCCGAAAAAGGAGTGCATCGGCTCGTTCGCATTTCACCATTTGACAGCAACGCCAGACGGCATACGAGTTTCGCTTCAGTTGACGTGACTCCAGAAATTGAAGCTGATATCGAAATTGATATCAGACCGGAGCATATTCGAATCGATACTTATCGGGCATCAGGCGCAGGCGGGCAGCATGTAAATAAAACGGACTCAGCTGTCCGGATCACACATCTTCCTACTAATATTATGGTTTCATGTCAGAGTGAACGAAGCCAGTTGCAAAACAAAGAAACTTGCATGAAACTGTTGCGTGCAAAGCTGTATGAAAAAGAAATTCTCGAGAGAGAATCAAAAATAAAAGAGATGGGCGGTGAAAAAATGGACATCGCCTGGGGCAGCCAGATCAGGAATTATGTTTTTCAGCCTTACACTCTTGTAAAAGATACTCGCACCAAGTATGAAGTAGGTGATATTCAGGCGGTAATGGACGGTGAATATCTCGATGATTTCGTAAACGCGTTTCTTAAAGAATTTGGTTAGGCTATTCATGGCAGATCTTCCAGGTTATGATATCCGCTACACCTATGTGAGCGACATCTCTTATTTGCGCGATTGGCTGCACTATCCGGATATTCTTCATTGGTTTCCTTTGTCTGAGGAAAAAGAGATTGAAGATGCAGTCCAGTGCTGGATAGGATTCAGCCGCTATAGCTCAAGCTTGACGGCGACGATGAATGGGGTCCCTTGCGCGATTGGAACCTTGTTTCTTATGCCCTATCAAAAAGTGGCGCATCATTGTCTTTTTAAGATGATCGTCGATCCTAAATTCCAAAGACAAGGGATAGGAAGCTCTTTACTAAAAAATTTAAAACACTTGGCCAAACAGTATTTTAAACTGGAGTTGATGCACATAGAAATATTCGAAGGGAATCCTATCATCCATTTATTGAAAAAAGCGGATTTTCACGAATATGCCCGGCAGGAACGCTATGTTAAGGAAGACGGTAAGTACCTTGCGCGAATTTTATTTGAAGGTCAGCTGTGAATTCTAAATCTGAAATAGAGGTCCGTTTTACGACTCCTGAGGATGCCGCCTATCTTGCGCATTGGTTGGCGGATCCTAAAATTTTGCGATGGTTCCCAATGGCAAATGACAGGGAAATTGAAGATGCTGTGAAAGTATGGATAGCTTACAGCAAATTTCAAGCTGCTTTGACGGCTGACTGGAATGGCATTCCCTGCGGCATGGCCAATCTCTATGTCCAGCCTTATAAAAAATTTTCCCATCAATGTTTGTTTTCCATCATCGTCGAAGAACAAAGGCGGAACCGCGGCGTTGGAACGGTGTTGATGCAGCACTTGATGAAACTTGCTAAAGAGAAATTTCATATTGAGATTATGCATTTAGAAGTCTACGAGGGCAATCCCGCTATCAATTTATACCGAAGGCTTGGCTTTAAGGAATTTGGGTTTCAAAAACATTTCATCAAAGAAAACGGGGAGTACATTGGAAAAATCTTTATGCAAAAGGAATTGAATCATGGCCGGACATAGCAAATGGGCTAACATCAAACATCGAAAAGAGCGCGCTGATGCACTTAAGGGAAAAATGTTTTCCAAAGTTACCAAAGAGATCATCACTTCTGTAAAGCAGGGAGGTCCAGATCCCAAGTCCAATCCTCGGCTGCGTCTTGCACTGTTAAAAGCTAAAGCAGCAAATCTTCCCAATGAAAATATAGAACGGAACATCAAAAAAGCGGCCAGTGCAGACCAGGCTGCATATGACGAGGTCACTTATGAACTGTATGGGTATGGGGGAGTGGGAATTATCGTAGAGGCAATGACGGACAACAAGAACCGTCTTGCATCCGATATGAGGATCGCAACGAACAAAAGAGGAGGCAATATTGCCAACCCAGGATCTGTGACATTTAATTTCGACCGCAAAGGCGTCATTCAAGTCTTGCGTAAAAATGCGAATGAAGACGAGCTTTTCATGACGGTATCCGATGCAGGCGCTGAAGACTTTGAAGTTGCAGATGATCTATATATCATCACCACCCCTCCTGATCAACTGTATCAAGTTAAAGAAAAGATCGATCAAATGGGAATTCATTGCGAAGAGGCCGAATTGCAGATGTTGCCGAAAGTATTAGTCGATTGCGATCCAGAAACCGTGAAGTCCAATGAAGCTTTGATCGAGTGGCTGGAAGGTTTGGACGATGTCGATTCGGTCTATCATAACATGAAGGCTTAGTGATATCATGAAAATGTTCCATTCGTTACTCATGAGTTTGGTTTTTCTTTTTTCGTTTGAAATTCAGGCTGAAGCATTAAATATCCCCTTTCACTTTGAACCAGAGGCAAGCGCACTATTTGATTATGATGTACATCTCTCTTGCATTCCCGGAAAGTCTTCAAAAGTCATGGTTTGTTTTCATGGATATGGAGGGAATTATCAAATTGCCTATCGAGTGAAAGAGCATGCGGGAATAGAGGACACTCTTATCAGTTTCAATTTTCCAGATCATGACATTGTGCAAAGAAAACTCAATCCTGAACAAATGTCCTTCGGAACCATTGAGGAATTGCTCCCCTGTCTTTATGTTCTTAAAAATAGCGTCATTGATTATGGAATGGATGAGATCGATCTGTATGGCTTCTCAGCCGGAGGAGGCGCCATCATCAATGCAATAGGAGTTTTGAATACGCATACCCATGACCAATCATTACAGAAGATCGGAATTGGCGAACAAGAGAAACAAACGATCCTCAAGGCGATTCAAAGAGGATACGTGATTCTCGACACTCCCTTGAAATCTCTTGAGGAAATTATCGATTTAAGAGGCTCTTGTTATGAGCTTGAAGTCATCGCCCGGAGATATCGAGAAAATCAATTTGTCCCGATCGAGTCTTTGCAATATTTGAACAATCTTTCTTTACAGATCGTAGTCCATTTTCAAGAAAAGGATGATACGATTTTTAATCGGGACGACCCTCTTTTTATCGAACGGCTTAAAAAATACAATGAAAGTGGAAACACCTTTGTGATTCTGGGCGATGATGGAGGCCATTCCGCACCTCATCCGTCGCTTTGGCAATATTATGCCGACTTAAGACAGGAACAAAAGATGTAGCAATCTATTTTTTCCGTCGCTTTTTTTGGATATATTTCTTTACCAAGATTGGAGCGAGAGAAATGAGAGCCAATAGTCCTAGTGATATTTCGATCTTATAATTCAAGACGTTCCGCACGGAAAATTTTTCATGATGGGCAAAAATTTCATGGAGGCCCGATCCCATTTGAGTGAAGACAACCGCAAGTGGAATATATCCCAAGAATGTAGTCCATACAAATGTCCACAGCCTCACATTGCTTAAACCCGCAGCAAGATTTACCATCCATATAGGAATGATATGCATAAATCTTAAACTGAGAAGGTAGCTTGCTGGATATTTTTGAAACCCTTTTTTCATCTTATTTAAAAAAAGAAAGTACTTCTTTTTATATATTTTTGAGCCAAAGGCAGTACGAACTGATAGAAAAAAAAGGCTGGACCCAATGGTTTCAGAAAAGACGACATAAACCAGGCTGAGTGGCCAGGGGAACAGAAACCCTCCTGCAAGTGTAAAGAAAAGAACATCGGGAATCCCGAGAGACATTGTAAAAGCATAGGCAAGCATGAAAATGATCGGAGCTAAAATATGATGCTGATGAACTAGGGCCATCAACTGATCATGCTGGGCTTTTAAAAAATGGTAAGAGACATAGTGGTAAAGCCCTGTAGCATAAAAAATGATGATGAGGGTAATCAGAACTGCGAGAGGAATATATTGAATGAGATGTTTAAATTTAAATTTCATTTTCTGATATAAACATTTTTTATCTCTTGAATTCACACTATTAAAAAATTTAGGAGTTGTATTCAATATGAATTCCGAAAAAATGCGGCTTAAAGACGATCAGGAGAAAAAACAGCATTGGAGGCGGTGGGGGCCTTATTTGTCAGAGCGTCAATGGGCCACAGTGCGCGAAGATTACAGTAAAAGCGGGGATGTATGGAATTATTTTGTCCATGATGAGGCAAGATCGAGAGCTTATCGTTGGGGGGAAGACGGTCTTGGCGGCATATCGGACAATCATCAAAGACTGTGTTTTGCTTTAGCTCTTTGGAATGAAAAAGATCCCATTATAAAAGAGCGCCTTTTCGGATTGAGCAATACAGAAGGCAATCACGGAGAAGATATCAAGGAATATCATTTCTATATCGACAATACTCCGACCCATTCTTATATGCATTTCTTGTATAAGTATCCGCAAGCAGCCTTTCCTTATGCCCAATTGGTCGAAGAAAATCGGAAGAGAGGTCTTAACGGGCCTGAATATGAATTAATCGATACCGGCATCTTTGCTCAAAACCGTTATTTTGATGTCTCGATCGAGTACGCCAAAGCTTCTCCTGATGATCTCGTAATTTTAATCACAGTTTCTAATCGCAGTGCTGAAAATGCAACCTTGCATGTTCTTCCAACGCTTTGGTTTAGAAATACGTGGGACTGGGGGAAAAAAGAGGAAAAACCATCGATACGAAGGAACCAAAACCGTTTAGAAGCAGAAAAGAAAGATTTAGGAACCCAGTTTCTTTATTTCGAAAATCCGAAAGAAGTGTTGTTTACAGAAAATGAGACTGATTTCAAGCGCGTTTTCGGAACGCCCAATAAGTCTCAATATGTAAAGGACGGTTTTCATAAATATCTTGTCGATAAAGACAAATCTGCCGTGAATCCACAACAGGTAGGAACGAAGTCCTGCCTTCATTACGAGTTTTCTGTTCCTGCAAATCAAAGTGCATCCATAAGACTGAGGCTTTCAAGCGATGGCGACCTAAAATCTCCTTTCGATGCTTTTGAAGAGATTTTAAAAAAAAGGAAGGAAGAAGCAGATCAATTTTATAGGGATATGTTTCCACCCCATATTACTGAGGACCTTAGTCGGATTCAAAGACAGGCTTTTGCCGGTATGCTTTGGAATAAACAGTTTTACCATTATGTAGTTGAAGAATGGCTGAATGGAGATCCCGGTTCTCCGATTGAACGCCGCATTAGACGCAACGCCGATTGGACCCACCTTTACAACGATGATATTCTCTCGATCCCTGACAGTTGGGAATATCCTTGTTTTTTTTCTTGGGACAGCGCTTTTCATACGATCCCTTTTGCAATGATGGATGCAGAATTTGCCAAAAAGCAGCTGATTTTACTCACACGGGAATGGTACATGCATCCTAATGGACAAATTCCCGCATATGAATGGGCATTTAGCGATGTCAATCCTCCTGTGCATGCATGGGCAGCTTGGAGAGTCTACAAAATCGACGAAAAAAATCAGGGAAAGCCGGACCATCTATTTCTTGAAAGGGTCTTTCAAAAATTACTCCTCAATTTTACCTGGTGGGTCAATCGCAAAGACGTAGAGGGAAGGAACATCTTTCAAGGAGGGTTCTTAGGACTGGACAACATCAGCGTCTTCGATCGGAGTACAAAGATTCCCGATGAGGCAAATCTTTATGAATCGGATGCTTCCTCCTGGATGGGCATGTATTGTCTGAACATGTTAAAAATCGCATTGGAACTGGCTCAGTATGACCCAAGTTATGAAGATATGGCCAGTAAATTTTTCGAGCATTTTCTCTATATCGCGGATGCGATCAATTATCCTGCAGAAAGAAAATTTTCTCTTTGGAACGAAGAAGATGGGTTTTATTATGACATGCTTCAGACCGATGACGGATCCAGTATCGCAGTAAAAGTCCATTCTTTGGTGGGACTGATCCCTTTGTTTGCTGTCGATACGATTTCTCCAGAATTATTGAATCGGTTCCCCGGATTTAGGAAACGATTAGAGTGGTTCTTGGAGAACCGGGGAGATCTCTGCGATCAGATCTCTTGCCTCCATGCCCAAGGAGTTTCAGGTAGAAGATTGTTATCGGTTATCAATCCGGATAGGCTGAAAAGAGTATTGCACAAGTTGCTAGACGAAAATGAATTTCTCAGCCCGCATGGGATTCGATCCGTCTCAAAGTATCATCAAGAACATCCTTATGTTCTCCGAATCAATAGCAACGAATACCGTCTTGAATATGAGCCTGGAACTTCGTCGACAAAATTATTCGGCGGGAATTCAAATTGGAGAGGTCCTGTCTGGTTCCCTATAAATATGCTGATTATCGAATCTCTTCAGAAATTCCATTATTATTTTGGCGATGACTTCAAAGTGGAATGTCCTACCGGATCAGGAAAATGGATGAACCTATGGGAAGTTTCTCATGAGATCGCTTCCCGCCTCTCTCGCCTGTTCATGAGAGATGAACAAGGACGCAGACCGATATTTGGAGACCAGGATCTATTTCAGAATGACCCCTATTGGAAAGATTTTCTTATTTTTCCTGAATATTTCCACGGGGACAATGGGCTTGGTTTGGGATCCAGCCATCAAACCGGATGGACAGGACTCATCGCAAAGCTGATTCAACAGCTTTGCGAATATGATACTCCTGTCCCTTCAAAATGCTTTTAAGACAGGTTCTAAGAGTGTGTCCACAAACTCATAACGCTTATATTCGTGATTATTTTTCCGCAGGTTGCAGTGACCGATTTCGGGTAATATTGATTTAATATTGC
>DATIJE010000078.1:0-7640 GCA_035478995.1 Rhabdochlamydiaceae bacterium
AAAACTGCAAAAGAGACGCCGTTGATCAAGAAGCTTTGAATTATTTTGAAAAGGAAATCGTTCCTTTATACAACAATCGGACGGATTTGCTTCAAGTAGATGTAAATGCGAAACATTTACAAGAGATAATGAAACATCGAATAGATAAGAAAATAGCAATATCAACTTATTCTAAAATTGGAAAAGAAATTAGAGAAGATCTAAAAGATCTATTAAAACAAAACAATTCTATTGAAAACCCTGTAAAAGAAACGATTTCCCAAACACCTGTTGAAATTCAAAATCCAATAGCTTCATCTATTCATCCGCTTCATCCCCTAACGCAGCCTAGTACAACTCAATCTAATAAAAGAAGCATTGAGCAAGTGTCTCCTCAAAAACCTACGGAAATTGATACGCTAAAAGTTATGAGGGTAGCAAACATCTTGAACCCACAAATTGATTCAATGGAATTAGATTCTGACAAGTTGGAGCGGGATGCCATTAGCATTCTTTCAACACTCCCAACACGCAGATCATAAATCGTAGGTTAAAGATAAAAAAGGTGAATTATGTCCACTATTTCTAACGTTTCTATACAAACAACATTACCCGATCATACGGGTATTGAAAAGGAACAAGCTGCTGATAAGTCTGATGTTCCCGATAACACACAAAATCCGGTTAAGCTTTCACAAACTTTTAAGACAATTGATAAATATCTTAAGAACTGCGATGCGTTAATCAACCAAGTTTCTCGGAATTATTTTCAACAAATCCTCTCTCTAAAAGAAAAGACCAAAGAAAAAAAAATTGGTGTAGATATCGTCCACTTAAAAGAGTTATTAGATCATCAAGTCGATAGGACGTCAATAAGAGGCGTTCTTTCAAGAACGTATATAAAAATCGATAGCTTAAAACAACAATTTCAGTCTGTTTCTCATAGAATCAGTAAATCCTCATTGGAAAAATTAGTTGGTAATTATAACAATGAAAATGAAGAAATTAAGAATTACTTTGAAAAAGTTATTAACGAAAATAGAAGTATAACTTTTGTTTATGTAGATGCTTCTAAGTTTCAAATTCTACTTAATAACCAAAATAAAAATAATGCATTAAGGGATATTCTTTATACTCAAGAAATCGAAATGAGGAAAATCGAAGATGAAGAGTCTACCGATGAAGATAAAGAACCCATTTCTGAAAGCAAAACACCTTCAGCATCATCTATTGATATGCTCAGTTGTCAAGAAAAAATACGTACTGGATCCCAGTATATTAAGGCATTATTTAACAATAAATCTGATCGTTTACCCGCGAGTTGTCAAGAGAGATTGCAAAAGCTGGGATTTCACCAGCAAGAAGTATACATCTATTGTGAAGATTTTTTATCATTAATTAGCCATCAAAAAGATAAAACTATTATCAAAAAAAATGGGAAACGCATAGAAAAACAAAGAGAAAAGTGTTTAGCAATTCTCTCACGAACAAATCAATTGAATGGAAGTGCTCCCACTTGTCGAATGATGGTTGAAAATTTAAAAAGTTTGATAGCCAATGATCATGAAAACAATGACGATTACGATAAAACTTCAGCATATTTTAAGGAGATCATTGAAATTCATAAAAATAATGCCAAAGCTGATGTAGACCATGCTGAATTAAGAAAATTAATTAACTATCAAAAAAATAGAAGTGGTCCACTAAGAACATTGATTTCTACAACTAACAAAAAATTGAAAGAGATAGAATCAAAATTATCAAAAGAACAACCAACCCAGACGACTCCACCCCCTGAATTAACCCCTTCACAGCTATTAGAACTTAGGAATAATTTAGAACTCAGGGATAATAAAATGGGCGCAAGCATTCAAAAAAATCTCGATTTTTTTGCAAACATGTTCCCATTAACTAATAAAAGAAAATCCGATCAATTGATAGTCAATCTTACCGATGAACCAATAGATAAAAATCCAAAGATATAAAGATTTACCTTTGGATTCCAATGATCCAGCTCTTTCCTTTTAAAATAAATTTAGTCATTATGAGAGCTCAATCTTAAAGAGAGATTGAGTGTACGCCTTAAATCTTCCATATTGGCGCGTCGGTTAGTTTCGATATCTCTTAATTTCCAAATTTTTACAACTCTAGGTATGATTACGGCTGAAGTGGTTATTGCAACCACAGGAACAACTACATAACAAAAGAAATTCTTTGCGGCATTGTTACTGCGTTTCGTCAATTCAATAAAGGATTCCATTGTAACCATCTCTTCAGGTAATCGAGGCCGACATATTGTTTCGAAATCATCATAACTAGTTGGACTGAGATAGCAAAAATCGGATCGATTATAAGCTTCCATTAAATTTTTAACTTGTTCAAAAGGGAGTTGATCAAAGGCTTGATTTAAAGAATTAGAATAATTTATTGCCCATCTTGCAACTTGTCCAGAAGCCAAGTTAGCTATGGTCAATGTAGTAACTGACTTAGCTGTTTCTTTTATTTGGCAAAATATCCTGATATAACTCTGACGTTTTGTAAAATCAGGCACCTCCCTTAAATGAAGGGCAATGCGATAAGGACGCCACCTTCTTTTCGCAAAGGAATGAAAAGAAGGAGAATAGTTCCATTCCTTACAAACTAATTGAAAATTTGACTGGTCCTTAATATTTAAGAGACTGAAGATGTGATGAACCAATACATGACGTGGCAATATGCTAATAGGGGATTCCCTCTCGTTTATATCTGTGTCTTTTCTTATCAGAAAAAGAGGCTGACAAAGATTTGAAAGGACTCTAAAAGATAGTTGTGAAACGTTCTGGCTAACCATTTTTCCAACTGTTGAGTCTCTAAAGATTGCCCCGAGTGAGCCAACAGGATTTGTATAAATGCTGAAAAATACCCCTGTTGTAATAAAAGCTAAATATGCTTTCTCAGAAGGCTGAGCGTATTTAACTGAATCATAAAGATTTTGACAATCTTGTTTGATAGCTTTTTTGAATAAGTTAAGAGGCCTAAATTCAACTTCTTCATCAACTTTTTCAAACGAATTTATACATATTTCTGAGTGATTATTAATACTTGTTGCTGGCACCATATAATTCCTATTTGGTTAAATAATGTTTTGGTAATTTTATAATCTTTAATACAATTTAATTTTAATTACTATATAATAATTAATAATTTTATTTCAATATAAAGACTTAATTTGAAAAAGTAAAATGTTTTAGGTATTTTATAATCAATCAATAAAGAAATTAATTGAAAAGAGATCTTCTTAATAGACTGAATAAGCAAATGGAATTTGTTGTTAAAAAAATGCGGATTTTAAACATGTTTTTTCAAGACGGGTGGATCATCTTTTTAGGCTGGACGATCCGATCGAATTCTTCAGCGGAAAGAAAGCCAAGCTTTAAGCAAGCTTCTTTGAGAGAAATATTCTCTTCGAATGCCAATTTGGCCACTTTTGCAGCTTTGTCATAGCCGATTTTGGGATTGAGGGCTGTCACTAGCATGAGGGAATGATCGACATAATAGGCGAGCTTTTTCTCGTTGGCCTTTAAACCTTCGATCAGAAACTTGGTGAAGTGATTACACGTGTCGGAGATCAAAGTAATCGAATTCAAGAGATTAAAAATCATCATCGGTTTGAACACATTGAGCTCGAAATTGCCTTGAGAGCCCCCGATGTTGATCGCTACATCGTTGCCCATGACCTGGGCTGCGACCATCATCATGGCCTCGCATTGAGTGGGATTGACCTTTCCCGGCATAATGGATGAGCCGGGCTCGTTGGCTGGGAGAAAGAGCTCGAAGAGCCCGCATCTCGGTCCAGACCCCATCCAGCGGATATCATTCGCAATCTTTGTCAAAGTAACCGCCACTGTCTTCAAAGCACCGCTGCAAAAGACGATCGCGTCATGGGCGGCGATAACTGAAAATTTATTAGGTGCTGTGACAAATGGCAATCCGGTGTTTTTCGCGATGGCTGCTGCTACCTTTACTGCAAAATCGGGATGGCTGTTAATCCCTGTTCCCACAGCGGTTCCTCCTATTGCAAGGGCCAGCAGTTTTGGCAGCGAGGTCTTTACAAATTCTATATTTTCGTCAAGCTGGTGAACATATCCTGAGAATTCTTGTCCTAACGATAAGGGCACGGCGTCCATCAGATGGGTCCGTCCTATCTTAATGATCTGATCAAATTCTTTCATCTTTTTGGCAAGGCTGTCGCGCATATGCTGCAAGGCGGGCAAAAGATAGTGGATGATCTGCTCTGAAGCTGCGATATGCATCGCTGTGGGAAAGGTGTCGTTGGAAGACTGGGACATATTGACATGGTCATTAGGATGGATCGGATCCTTGCTCCCAATGACGCCTCCTGCTATTTCAATGGCGCGATTGGCGATGACCTCATTTGCGTTCATGTTGGTCTGTGTGCCGCTTCCCGTCTGCCAGATGCGCAGAGGAAAATGATCGTTGAGCTTGCCTCCGATCACTTCTTCCGCGGCTTGAATGACCAGTTTTGCCTTGTCTTGGGGCAATTTGCCAAGCTCCGCATTTACTTGTGCAGCGGATTTTTTGATCATGCCAAATGCTCGAATGATGCTGGGAGGCATCACGTCATAGCCAACACTAAAATGGATCAGCGACCGAGCTGTTTGAGCTCCCCAATACCGGTCGTAAGGAACCTCTATCTCACCTAAACTGTCGCTTTCTATCCGTTTCTTGCTCACACCGAACCCCTTCGTCAATTAAGCTTAGTATAAAAGATCGTTTCAGATATGTTCAAAATTAAAATTATATTTTTAATTTTTGGATGCTCCATGCGCCTGCTAGATCATAAGAGACTAGAAGCGATCTTTCATTTTCTTCCATATGATCCTAATATTCTCATCTTGAACCCCCATCGTGACAATGTCAAGGCATGTCGGCGGATTTGGCCCTATGCACACATCTTTAGTCCCGATTCTCCATTTATAAATCATGAAGGTAAGATCGATTTTATTTGGCTGGAGTCGAATGAAACCTCACTTCTTATCCTGCAAACTCTTTCTGAAATTTTATCCGATGTTAAAGTTCTTTTTATCACGTCCCTTTCAAAACTATCTAAGTTAAAACCATTTCTGGAAGAAAAAGGTCTGATCCTGTTCTCAGACTGGGACTGGGAAGGAAAATATGGAAACGCCATTTTTTTGAAAAAAGAAATTCTCGATAGTCTCTTGAGAAGTTTACATTATTCATCGAATGATCCCATATCCTGTTCTGAGTATTTATTCCCAAGCAAGATAGAGCGTTTCTTGCGTCCCATCGAAAGAAAAACCAATGCTCATTCGATCCCGAACATCGACTTTATTTACATGATCAATTTAGATGAAAGACCTGAAAAATTCGCCTTAGCGTCCACAGATCTTGCGAAGTTCGATATTCACCCTTACCGCTTTTCCGCGATCAATGGATGGAAGCTCACTACAGGGTCTATCAATGAACTGGGAATGAGGCATCGCGAAGCATCAGACTCTTTTTTTGGTTCGGTGTACAAGGAGATCAACGGACAAGAATATATCAGCAATGAGCTGATCGCAGACGAAGGAACTTCTTATTTTTCCTTGGGCATGTCGAGAGGTGCGATCGGATGCCTCTTGAGCCATTTGTCCATTCTTCAAGATGCTTATGATGCGGAATATAAAACGATCTGGATACTTGAAGATGATATAGAAGTATTGGAAGATCCTTGGCAGATTCCTAAACTGATCGACAATCTGGATAGCTTAGTAAATGATTGGGATATCTTTTTCACTGACATTGATTTCAAAGGAAAAGATGGGAACTATGTCCCTTGCCGCACTTTGGCGGCACGGCCTAACTTTTCGATGCAGCCCCTCTCTTTTTATCTCGGCCGTTTTTATCCTTTAAGCCGAGACTTTTTCAGCATCGGAATGCGTTACGGCACTTATTCTATGATTATTCGGAGATCTGGCATTGAAAAAATTTTAAAGTATTACAAATCTTTCTCTCTATTTTTACCTTACGATCTGGATTATTGGCTGATACCCGAACTCAAGATGTATGCTTCCAGCAAAGACATTGTCTCCAGCTATCCGGGATCGATAAGCGACAATGAACTGACGGAATTGAGTTTTTAATTACTGATCATCGTTATTCCCCACCCTGCGTCCATAAATTGTTTCATCTGTGTAAATTCATTTGCTATTTCAGGATCGATATCGGAAAGGTGTTTGATTTGATTATTTAACTTGATCCAGGGATCAATCCCTCTGAACTTCATTCGAGCGTGAATTTGCGCTTCCTCAATATTTACAAGATGATAATATTCTTCAGAATGTTTAATCCAATGCATCCTGTCTCGAATGTAAGGATCCTCCAAGCTATTGAGCTTCGTCCAAAGAATATCGTCTGTCCCAAAATGGATGTCCTCTGAATGTATAAGACCTTGTTCCCATGCTTTCAACAAGGCATCGGCTAGCCATTTAGAAGTGCAATAATTCCCTGCTGAACCCCAGCACTCTTTGGTCATCATCAAAGAAAATCTGGTCATTTTTTTCATCAATTCAGGTTTAGTCGAAATCCATTTTTGTCCATCGAATTGTAAATCTTCCAAGATTTCCATGATTTCTTCTTTTGTTAAAAAGCCGTTTCGATAATAGGCACCCTGCAGATTGTAATCGATCCGGTCGGCGCATAAGTTTGGCAGATCTTGTTCCAAAGCAGGAAATCTGCCTGATTTGTGCAATACCTGTTTAGTAGAAAAGCCGTGTTTCTTCAAAATAGGATCTATCCCATATTGATGAAAGAACCATTCATGGATGCTGTCCTGATAAGCATCTTTAGTTGCGATGAAATTGAATATCCAATCCCCTACATGTGAAAAGGCCGTATGGGAAACGTCATGCAGAAGCCCGGCAATTTGTGCTTCAAGCGAAGCTCCTTTCATTCGTAGAATGGCAAACACGCCTAGGCTGTGATCGTAACGGGTGTAGTTTTCTCGGTAATTGGTATAATAAGAAACACCGTATTGACGCACTTTTTTTAATCTATTCAATGGTGGACTGTCTAAAAGATCGAGTATAATCTCTTCATCCACTGCGATTTGTCCATAAAAGGTCTCGATGATTCGACCGAATAGGACCGTCTGAACAAAACAGAGAACGACTGTACAAATTCTTCCAAAGTTTTTCATATTCAAATAGCTCTTTTTATTCTTTGTCTTTTGGCCCAATAGTCTTCCCCATAGTCATAAGAGAGCTGCGTTCCTTTTGGGATGGGCTTGATCGCAAATAAAATAATGTGCATCAGCCCTCCCGAAAGCACACATGCCGGCTCTAAATTAGGATTGTCGCTGTGGTTGATGAAGCGTGTATGATTTCCTTTCGGCTTCGCATCGATGATAAACGGAGACTTGATCGTTTCTCCAATGCTGTATTCGAAGCAATAACCGTTTTTTTTGTCTGAGAAATAGCGCCGTTTCCTAACGATGCCTGTATATTCGCCGATATAGGCTTGTTTTGGTAGATCGCAATTGGCAATCACCCCATATCCAATATCGAAATTGATCCATGCAATGGTCAGATCTGGAATGGATCCCCTCTGAATTTCTTGAGCATAAAATGCTCCAAGCCATTTTTGACGTGTTTCGATCTCCT